>NZ_LZJD01000131.1:0-27041 GCF_001666875.1 Mycobacterium sp. E802 | reverse complement strand
CGGCGCCATCCAGGAGATCTCGGCGGGCAGCTGGGAACTCCAGAAGCTGCCGTCATGCCCGCCGGGAGAGAAGCCGCCGGCCGGCGGGTTGGGCAGTTGGGCGATGAATTGCTTGGTGGCCGAATAGAACGGATCGCTGTTACCGCAGTCGATCCGGATAGGAATCGAGCCCAACGCAGGCTGGCCCCAGACGCTGTTGGCGGCGTAATCATCGGCACTGTCGAACGCCCCGGGCGCCGCGGCTCCCGAGGAGGTCCACAGCGCGGGGCTGACCGCGCAGATCGCCGCGGTACGAGCCGGGCCGAGCCGCGACCCCAGCAGCAACGCGCCGTAGCCGCCCATCGACCAGCCCAAGAACCCGACCCTCGAGATGTCCAGGCCCTGATCGGCGAGCATCGGGATGAGCTCGTCGAGCACCATCGCGCCCGAATCCTCCCCGGAAGCCCGTTTGTGCCAATAACTTCCACCGCCATCGACCGCGACCACCGCGAACGGCGGCAAACCGGCCGACACCGCCTCGGCCAGGCCCTGCTCCACGCCGCCGGCCATCACACCCTCGGCGTCCTGTCCCTTGCCGTGCAGCGCGATCACCGGGCGCAGCTTCTCGGTCTGCCCCGGCGGGCGGGCAATGGCCCAGTTGGTGGTGACCCCGCCGCGGGCCGCCGAGGCGAACGAGCCACGGGTGAACGTGGGCGCGGGGGCGGGGGCGGCGATCGAAAGCGGGGCAGAGGCGAGGGCAATGGCCCCGGCGGTGCCGGCGGCCGCACCGACGCCGAGGCGCAGGACTGCGCGACGGCTCAAGTTTGGCATGGGGGCCATCTTGCCATCGCGCCATAGTGGCATCGGCCGATGGCATTCTCGCGCGCGCAGATGAGCGAAAAACCTGAGTAGAGCCTGATGATTGGCCGAAAGCCCGATGTGACGGATGCCCGACTGGCACGATGCTAAAGGTGACGGCAGCGGTCACTCCTAAAGGGGAGCGTCGGCGGTACGCCCTCGTCAGGGCGGCCGCCGAGTTGCTCTGCGAAGGTGGCTTCGACGCCGTCCGCCACCGCGCGGTGGCGCGTCGCGCCGGTTTGCCGCTCGCCTCCACGACGTACTACTTCTCGTCACTCGACGACCTCATCGCCAAGGCCGTCGAATACATCGGAACCAGAGAAGCCGAACAACTCAGCGCCGGGGTTGCCGCCCTGTCGAGACGGCGTCGTGGTGCCGAGTCGACTGCCGACATCCTCGTCGACCTGTTGCTCGGGGAATCTCTGGAGCGTCGCGGTTCCGAAGAGCTGATCTCGCGCTATGAGCGCTACATCGCCTGTGCCCGGCAACCCGGTCTGCGCGACATCCAACGCCGTATCCTTCAGCAGCGCGCCGATGCTGTGGTCGAGGTGGTCGAGCGGTCGGGCCGTTCCGTCCGCGCCGAATTGCTCACCGCTCTGGTGTGCGCCGTCGACGGAGCTGTGGTGGCATCGTTGGTGGACGAAGGTGACGGGCCCAGAGCCAGCGCCCGCGCCACGCTGATCGACGTGATCGACGTGCTGGCGCCCGTCGACGACGGGGCGGTACGCGTCTGAGCACTGAAGGAGAGGGAATGTCGCAACCCGTAGCCTCGGAGGAGCCACAGCTCAGGCGGGTTATGGGGCCCGGTCTGCTACTGCTGTTCGTCGTCGGAGACATTCTCGGCACCGGGGTCTATGCGCTGACCGGACAGGTCGCCAAGGAGGTCGGCGGGGCCGCCTGGCTGCCGTTCCTGGCGGCCTTCCTGATCGCCACCATCACCGCGTTCAGCTACCTGGAGTTGGTCACCAAATATCCACAGGCCGCCGGCGCCGCGCTGTACACGCACAAGGCGTTCGGGATCCACTTCGTCACGTTCCTGGTCGCCTTTGTCGTGATGTGTTCCGGAATCACCTCGGCGTCAACAGCTTCGAGGTTTTTCGCGATCAGCTTCTTCGACGCGTTCGAAATCAACTTCGGCGAGTTCTACGCCGAGCACCTCGCGACCTTGAAGACGGTCGAAGTCATCCTCCTCGCGCTGCTGTTCATGGCGATGATCGCGGCGGTGAACCTGCGCGGCGTCAGCGAAAGCGTCAAGCTCAACGTCGTTCTCACCCTCATCGAGATGACCGGCCTGGTGATCGTGGTCGCCGTCGGGCTGTGGGCCATTGTCAGCGGGGTGGACGTCGACTTCTCCCGCGTCGTCGCATTCGACACCGCCGGGGAGAAGAACGCCTTCATCGCGGTCACCGCGGCGACGTCGCTGGCCTTTTTCGCGATGGTCGGATTCGAGGACTCGGTCAACATGGCCGAGGAGACAAAGGATCCGGTGCGCATCTTCCCCAAGGTGCTGTTGACCGGGCTGGGCATCGCCGGCCTGGTCTACGTGCTGGTGGCCATCATCGCCGTCGCGCTGGTGCCGGTGGGGTTGCTCGCCGAGTCCGACTCGTCGCCGCTGGTGAAGGTGATGGCGGCGGCCGCCCCGGGGCTGCCGTTCGACAACATCCTGCCCATCATCTCGATGTTCGCCGTGGCGAACACCGCATTGCTCAATATGCTGATGGCCAGTCGGTTGATCTACGGCATGGCCCGCCAACACGTGTTGCCCCCGGTGCTCGGGGCGGTCCACCCCAAGCGGCACACCCCTTGGGTGGCAATCGTATTCACCACCGTGATCGCCTTCGGGCTGATCTTCTACGTGTCGGCCTTCGCCAGTGGGGATACCGTCGCCATCCTCGGCGGGACCACGTCGCTGTTGCTGCTCGCGGTATTTTCAGTGGTCAACGTCGCCGTGCTGGTGCTGCGGCGCGATGTACGAAGAGCGGGTGGGCATTTCAAGACCCCGACCGCGTTGCCCGTCATCGGTTTCATCGCGTCGCTGTATCTGGTGCTGCCCACCTCGGGGCGGCCGGCCGTGCAGTATGTGCTGGCGCTGGGCTTGGTCGCCACCGGTGTCGTGCTGTTTTTGATCACCAAGCTGATCAACCGGCAACTCGGAATCCGTGGGCCGGGCATCACCGACCCGACCCACCTGGCCGAGGCGCCCTAGGACTCGTCGCCCAATTTCTCGATCCGGTTCTGCAACAACGTGACCCGATGCGCATTGCCGTCCAGGCCCAGGTACCGGTCACCGAACACGGCCAACAACGCGTCGTCGAGGCGGCGCACCGCACCCGGTGGATACCGGTAGTCCATCAATCGGTTGATCTCGTCGGTGTCCACCGAATCCAGCACGCCGGTCAGCGCCTCCAGTGAGGTGATACCGAGCTCGAGCAGCAGCCCCGAGATCCAGCCGTAGTGGTCGGTGCGCGACCATCCGGCGTCGGAGAAGCGGTGACCGAGGTAGGTGGCCAGCACGGGGGTGGGGATGCGGGAATCCGAAGAGGGCACCGCGAATTCCGGATCTGCCTCGTCGGACATGGTGAGCCGCAAGCGCTCCCGGATCTCGGTGAACTCACGGTCGGCCAGCTCGAGAAGCCCGGCGGCCAGGGTGAAGCGGCGGTCCAGCTCGCTGACGTGCTCGGCCGGTATCGAACCCTTGTATCGCACATCGTGCTCGAACTCGGCCCAGGCGTGTTGCAGCACTGTCCGCACCTGAATGGACGCCGGATACTGTTCGCCTTCCACCCCGAACAGAAGATGCCGGCTGGCATATCCCCACCGGCCCTGACGCGCAGTCTGCAGACCCATGTCGCGGTCGTCGAGCAGCCGCATCTCCTCGGCCAGCAGGTTGGCCACCGCGTCGACATCCTCACGCAGGTAGGTGATGACCCGCAGACCCACCTGATCGGTGATCTCCACCAGCGGATTGGTGTACAGCCGGGTGCCGTCGGGGGCGCGACGGTCGGCCTTGGCGGCGAACGACTCGACGCTCTTGGTGCGGGCGGTGATGCTCAGGTAGTTGATACCGGCCTCGTCGAGCAGGCCGGTGACAAGTTTGAGGTAGCGCTCGCCCGTCGCCACCAGATCCGGGCGTTTGGCGGCGTACTCGGCGATGGCCGCCGTCAGCGCGGGTTCACGTGCCGGGGTGGGGCGAACCCGCAGCAGCCGATCGGTGGGCAGAGACGGCGTGAGGATGTAGCCGGAAGCGACGTCGCCGTAGATCGTCACGTCCTCGGGACGGTGGTACCAGTACAGCGCGATGTAGGCGCACAGCAGCGCGTCGACCGGATCTTCGTCGCGGTCGAGCTGGCCCGGGCGGGTGGCGGCCTCGACCCGCTTGCGCAGCTCGACCCAGCCGACGTTGCGGTTGGCCCGCAACCGCGGCGTCGCGGTGTCGAGGTCCTCGATGAACGTCATCAACCGCAACAGCTCACGCTGACGGTCCTCGAACGCACCGCGCTTGTACTTCAACGTCTTGTCGAGGCCGAACAGCACGACGCTCGCCGGGTGCGGATAGACCTCGATCGCGCGTCGTCCCGACGGGGAGGACGGATCCACGTCCAGGCCGAGTGCCGACGCGATCCGGGCGGCACGCGGATGCTTGAACTCCGGCCGCTCGGTGAACGCCGGGCGTGCCCCCGCGTCGAAGCGCTGAAAGTCCCGATTGAGCTCGCGCTCACACGGACGGTGGCCGGTCGGGTTCTTCACGATCAACGGCGCATCGATGGCCACCAGGCAGTCACCACTGACATACGGCTCGATGGCCGCGGCGATATCGTCGTCGCCCTGCGCCACTCCGATGTGGAGGACCCGGCCATCGGAGTCGATGACAGCGACACCCGTCTGATTCCTCTCGCCCCACGCGAGGTCGAGCCCGACGAAGTACATCCGTCCACTGTCTCATTGGTAGGTCGTAAGCTGTGTGTTCGTGACGATCCCGAATGTTCTGGCCAACCGCTACGCCAGCGACGAAATGGTCGCGATCTGGACGCCCGAGGCCAAGATCGTCGCCGAACGCCGGCTGTGGCTGGCCGTGCTGCGTGCCCAGGCCGAGTTGGGCGTCCCGGTGCCCGACGGCGTGGTCGACGACTACGAACGCGTCCTGGAGAACGTCGACCTCGCGTCGATCGCCGCCCGCGAGCGCGTCACCCGCCACGACGTCAAGGCGCGCATCGAAGAGTTCAATGCGCTGGCCGGTCACGAGCACGTGCACAAAGGCATGACCAGTCGCGACCTGACCGAGAATGTCGAGCAATTGCAGATCCGGCGCTCCCTGGAGCTGGTGTTCTCCCACGGCGTGGCCGTGGTCGCCCGGCTGGCCGAACGCTCCGTCGTCTACCGCGACCTCGTGATGGCCGGCCGCTCGCACAACGTGGCCGCCCAGGCCACCACGCTGGGCAAGCGGTTCGCCTCGGCGGCCGAAGAAACCCTGGTGGCCCTGCAACGGCTGCGTGAGCTGATCGACCGCTACCCGCTGCGCGGCATCAAAGGGCCGATGGGCACCGCCCAGGACATGCTCGACCTGTTCGACGGAGACACCGCCAAACTGGCCGAGCTGGAACGGCGCGTGGCCCAATTCCTGGGATTCACAGAGGTTTTCACCAGCGTCGGACAGGTGTACCCGCGTTCGCTCGACCACGATGTGCTCTCGGCGCTGGTGCAGGTCGGCGCCGGGCCGTCCTCACTGGCCCACACCATCCGGCTGATGGCCGGCCACGAGCTGGTGACCGAGGGCTTCGCGCCCGGTCAGGTGGGCTCGTCGGCCATGCCGCACAAGATGAACACCCGCTCGTGTGAACGGGTCAACGGCCTGCAGGTGGTGCTGCGTGGCTACGCCTCGATGGCTGCCGAACTGGCCGGCGCGCAGTGGAACGAAGGCGACGTGTTCTGCTCGGTGGTGCGCCGCGTGGCGCTGCCCGACGCGTTCTTCGCGATCGACGGACAGACCGAGACCTTCCTGACCGTGCTCGACGAGTTCGGCGCCTACCCGGCGGTGATCCAGCGCGAGCTGGACCGCTACCTGCCGTTCCTGGCCACCACCCGCATCCTGATCGCCGCGGTGCGGGCCGGGGTGGGCCGCGAGACCGCCCACGAGGTGATCAAGGAACATGCCGTTGCCGTCGCCCTGGCGATGCGCGAGCAGGGGCGCGAGCCCGACCTGCTCGACCGGCTGGCCGCCGATCCGCGACTGCCGCTGGACCGGGCCGGGCTGGAAGCCGCGCTGGCCGACAAGCAGGCGTTCAGTGGAGCCGCCGGCGCCCAGGTCGACGGGGTCGTCGCGGCGGTCGACGAGTTGGTCAGCCGCTACCCCGAGGCCGCCAAGTACACCTCGGGCGCCATCTTGTGAGCTCGTCGTGAGTGCGGCGGCCGACCTCACCGATCTGGACAACTTCGCTGCCGGATTTCCGCACGAGTTGTTCGCGGTACACCGCCGCGAAGCGCCGGTGTACTGGCATGAGCCGACGGAACACACGCCCGACGGTGAGGGGTTCTGGTCGGTGGCCACCCACGCCGAAACCCTTGCGGTGCTGCGCGATGCGGAGACCTTCTCCTCGGTGACCGGTGGCTCGCGCCCCTACGGCGGCACGCTGCTGCAAGACCTGTCGATCGCCGGGCAGGTACTCAACATGATGGATGACCCGCGGCACGCCGAGATTCGCCGACTGGTCAGCTCCGGACTGACCCCACGGATGATCCGGCGGGTGGAAGACGATCTGCGGGCCCGCACCCGGCGGTTGCTCGACGGGATCTCCCCGGGTGAGCCGATCGACTTCCTGGTCGACGTGGCCGCCGAACTGCCGATGCAGATGATCTGCATCCTGCTGGGGGTGCCTGAATCCGAACGGCATTGGTTGTTCCAGGCGATCGAGCCGCAGTTCGATTTCGGTGGTTCGCGTACGGCGACCATGGCGCAGCTGTCGGCCGAAGAGGCCGGGTCTCGGATGTACACCTACGGCTCCGAGCTGATCGCCGCCAAGCGAGCCCAGCCGACCGACGACATGCTCTCGGTGGTGGCCAACGCTTTTCGCGACGACGAAGCCGCCTCTCTTTCGGATCTGGAGTTGTATCTGTTCTTCAGCCTGCTGTTCAGCGCCGGTGCGGAGACCACACGCAATGCCGTGGCGGGCGGGCTGCTGGCCCTGATCGAGCATCCTTCGCAACTGGAGCTGCTGCGCGCGGATCTCGGGGTACTGCCGACGGCCATCGAGGAGATGGTGCGTTGGACCTCGCCGTCGCCGTCCAAGAGGCGGACAGCCACCCGAGCGGTGTCATTGGGTGGCTGCGACATCGAAGCGGGGCAGAAGGTGCAGGTCTGGGAAGGTTCGGCGAACCGGGATCCGCTGGTGTTCTCCGATCCAGACCTCTTCGACATCACCCGTAAACCCAACCCGCACTTGGGTTTCGGCTACGGCATCCATTACTGCCTGGGCGCCAACCTGGCCCGGCTCGAATTGCGGGTGTTGTTCGAGGAGCTTTTGAGCCGGTTTTCGTCGGCTCGTCTGGCCAAGCCCGTCGAATGGGCCCGCAGTAATCGGCACACCGGCATCCGACATCTGGTGGTGGAGTTCACGGCATGAAACCCGTGGTCTTCGCGGCGGTCATGGCGACCGGCATCGTGTCGATCTCCGCCGCGGACTATGGCTTCAGCATCGTCAGTCAGCCCCTCGCGGTGCTGGCCGTGGTCGCTCTGGGGGTCTTGATGTACGCGGCTGCGGTCCGCCGGCAGACCTTCGACTGGCAGGACCTCGACACCGTGATCGGGCTGTTCACCTATGTGGCGGCCTGCGCGGTCCTGGCTGCCCGGTTCGCCGAGTACGCGCCCGCGGTGTGGATTTTCGGCGCGCTGGGTCTTTCGGGCTGGCTGTCGCTGATGCCGATGGCGCTCACCCGCATGCGCAGGTTGGGCATCGCCGCGCTGCGTGGCCGGGCCCGCGGCACCTGGGAACTGGTCAGCGTGGCGACGTCCGGACTGGCGATCGTCTTCATGGCCGCCGGAATCCTGTTCTGGGCGTTCATCTTCTGGCTGATTGCCCTGGGCCTGTACGGCCTGATGACCGGGCTCATCGCGTGGCGGGCCATCGGAGAGCCGGAAGTCCGCCGCGATGTCCCGGCCGATCACTGGATCCTGATGGGCGGCGCGGCGATCGCCACGTTGGCCGGTGAGCACATCCACGCCGCGTTGCATCCCGGCCCGATCGCCGATGCGGTGCTCGTGGTCACCATCGCGACGCTCGTCGTTGCCGCCGTGCAGATCGTGCCGCTGGCGCTCACCAGCTGGCGCCAGATCCTCGACTGGCCGGCCGTCTTCCCGCTGGGCATGTTCTCGGCCGCTTCCTACGCCGTGTCGATCGAGACCGGTTGGCACCCAATGGTGGTCGTCTCGCACGTGTTCTTCTGGATCGCGTTCGCCGCGTGGCTGGCGGTCGCGGTCGTGCTGATACGCCGCGTTGTTCGCCTAACCTCAGAACATGGACTCAGGCCACGATGACCATCTGAGAGTCTCAGACGCCGACCGCGCCGAGGTGGGACACCTGCTCGAACGGGCCGTCGCCGAAGGCATGATCACGCTCGACGAATTCACCGAGCGTTACGACAGCGCCCTGGCCGCACGGACCCGCGGTGAGCTGAGCGTCGTGGTCGCCGACCTGCCGATCGCGGCCTCGTCACCAGGTCCAGCTCGCCCGCCCGAGGAACTCCGCGGCTGGATGTCGTCGGTCGTGCGGCGCGGCCAGTGGACGGTGGCGCCTGTGTTGCGTCTGCACACCCGGATGTGCAGCACAACCCTGGACTTCACCTCGGCGGTTCTTCCCGGGCCTTTGGTGGAGATCATCATCGACGATTACTGCAGCTCGACGGAGCTCATCGTGCCGCCCTCGGCCACGGCCGACCTCAACGGCGTCAACGCCATCGCGGGCAGCGCCACCGTCAAGGTGCGCACCAGCCCGCCATCGGATCACCTGCACCTGATCGTGCGCGGGCGGGTACGGATGGGCAGCGTCACCGTGCGGCACCCGTTCGGAAGCTGGCTGAAGCGCCTCAGCGGTACCCGGTAGCCGATCGGATCTCGGCGATCACCCGCTGCGGATACTCGGTGAGATCCAGCCAGGTGAACCGCAGCACCTGCCAGCCCGACAAGGCGATGTCGTTCTGTTTGACCCGGTCCTTCTGGAAGGCTTCCGGATCGTGGTGAAACGCCCAGCCATCGGTCTCGATCGCGAGCTTGGGGATCAGAAAGGCGACGTCGATCACGTAACGGCCCAGGCGGTAATTGGCCTTCCAACCGGTGATCTTCGCTTCCCGAAGGAGCTTGATAAGCAGGCGTTCGGCTTCGGATCGGGCCCCGTCGGCGGCGGCGTGCAGCAGTATGCGGGCCGCGGGGGAGCCGTGGCGGCCCTTGTTGCGCGTATGTGCCCGCCACAGGTCACGTAGTTCGGTGTGGCGCTGCAGGGCAGTGTCCATGAGTTTGGCGCCGCCGCCTTTTCTTGCAGCGGCTTCGACCACGGTCAGCGGTAGTGCGGTGACTCGCAGTCCGCGGTGTTCGACGATGTCGGCGGGGTCGAGGTCACGCCGGCGGAGTTTGACGCCGTACCGCTGCCGGAAATTGCTGACCTTCGGGACGGTCACCTCGATTGTTTCGGGTGCGAATTTCGTGACCCCGAGCCACCACGCTGCCGCGAGGCCGCTGGCCGTTGCATGGGAGCCGAGCGACCAGACCGCCACTCTGGTACGTGCGGCATCGGTGAATGGTCGATCGTCGGCGAAGTAGACGCCGCGTGAACAGCGGAGCCACTTACCCGAGCGGACTCTGCGGTACGCCGCCTGCTTGCTCAAACCAGCTTGCTGTGCCTGAGCAAGAGTGATCACACCGTCATGGTCACGCAGATAATCGTCGATCACACGGGATTGGACGCGCTGTCTCGGTCAAACGGTTCCCCCACGAGTGATTTGTGCACCTCCGGTAACGGTGAGCGTTACGAGAGGTGCACAAATCACTCGAGGCGGCGCAGACGCATGCCTGCTGATCGCAGCTCGAGCGCAGCCAGGCCGCGAATGGCCCGCTGATCTTGACTGCGCCAGGCGCCGACGGGGTCGTCGGACACCCGGGTCAGCTTGGCCAGTGGCCGGTTGGCCAGGGCCCGCAAGGCCAGCAGCTGCTCTCCAGCGGCGGTCGAGGCGAGCGTGATCGCCGTCCACTTGCGCCGGAAGAACCGCACCCGCAGATACAGCCACGGCATCGCGACGAACAGGATGGGCGCGGCGGCCACGGCCAGCGCCAACACCCAGGCCAGCCAGGTCGCGGTGTGGTCCAGGTTCGCGCCGGCGCCGGCGATGTCGAGGGCCGCGTCACTGGCGGCGCGCAGCGGCTTGCTCAAGGTGTCGCCGATCAGGGGTACGTGGTCGGTGCTGTCGCCGGCGGAGCCGAGGTTGTCGGCAACCCCGTTGGCCCCGTTCTCGACCTGCCTGCCGACCGCCGCGATGGTGGACACCGCCGAATGCACGGCTGTGCCGACCAGGATCCACACCGCGGTCCACGTGATGACGGCCACGTCACTGAACAACTGCGCCAACAAGCGGCCGGGTCTGCTGGCATAGGGCAGGTACCGCGATCTCATGGAACCGATCCCAACACATAGGCTGGCCCAATGCGCCCCGCTCTGTCCGACTACCAGCACCTGGCCAGCGGCAAAGTCCGCGAGTTGTACCGCATCGACGACGACCATCTGCTCTTCGTGGCGACCGACCGCATTTCGGCATACGACTACGTCCTGGACTCGGAGATCCCGGACAAGGGCCGGATCCTGACCGCGATGAGCGTGTTCTTCTTCGATCTGATCGACGCGCCCAATCACCTGGCCGGGCCGCCGGACGACGAGCGCATCCCGGCCGAGGTGCTGGGCCGTGCGCTGGTGGTGCGCAAGCTCAAGATGTTGCCGGTGGAATGTGTGGCGCGTGGCTATCTGACCGGGTCCGGCCTGCTCGACTACCAGGCCTCGGGGACGGTGTGTGGGATTCCACTGCCGTCCGGCCTGGGGGAGGCGAGCAAGTTCGACGAGCCGCTGTTCACCCCGGCCACCAAGGCCGACCTCGGGGACCACGACGAGAACATCTCGTTGGCTCAGGTCACCGACCTGGTGGGGCCGGAGCTGGCCGGCCAGTTGAAGGACCGCACGCTGCAGATCTACATCCAGGGCGCCGACCACGCGTTGACCAAGGGCATCATCATCGCCGACACCAAGTTCGAGTTCGGCGTCGACGCGGACGGCACCGTGGTGCTCGCCGACGAGGTGTTCACCCCGGACTCCTCCCGGTACTGGCGCGCCGAGTCTTATCAGCCGGGTGTGGTTCAGGACAGCTTCGACAAGCAGTTCGTCCGCAACTGGCTCACCGGGCCGGAATCCGGTTGGGACCGCCACGGCGATACCCCGCCGCCGCGGCTGCCCGAGGAGATCGTGACGGCCACCCGGGACCGTTACATCGAGGCCTACGAACGGATTTCCGGTCTGCGGTTCGACGATTGGATCGGCGCATGAGCGACGTGAAACCGCCCACCGCCAAGCGCGGCAACCACCGTCGCGAGCATCACGGTGACGTGTTCATCGACCCCTACGAGTGGCTGCGCGACAAGGACGACCCCGAGGTGATCGCGCACCTGGAGGCCGAGAACGCCTACACCGAGGACGCCACCGCGCATCTGGAGCCGTTGCGCCAGAAGATCTTCGACGAGATCAAGGCCCGGACCAAGGAAACTGATCTGTCGGTGCCGATGCGCCGCAATGGCTGGTGGTACTACGCGCGGAGCTTCGAGGGCAAGCAGTACGCGGTGCACTGTCGGTGCCCGATCGGTGATCCCGACGACTGGACCCCGCCCGCGCTCGACGAGGACACCGAGATTCCCGGTGAGCAGGTGTTGCTCGACGAGAACGCGGAGGCCGACGGCCACGAGTACTTCTCGCTCGGTGCGGCCACGGTCAGCCTGGACGGCAACATCCTGGCCTTCTCGGTCGACGTCTTGGGCGACGAGCGATACACCTTGAAGTTCAAGGACTTACGTACCGGCGAGCTGTACGACGACACCATCGCCGGAATCGGCGCCGGTGGCACCTGGGCGGCCGACAGCCGCACGCTGTACTACACCACGGTGGACGCGGCCTGGCGGCCCGACACCGTGTGGCGGCACCGGCTGGGTTCCGGCGTGCCGGCGGAGAAGGTGTATCACGAACCCGACGAACGGTTCTGGGTCGCGATCGGGCGTAGCCGCAGTGACAAGTACCTGTTCGTCGCCTCGGGTAGCGCCGTCACCGCCGAGGTGCACTACGTCGACGCGAACGATCCGACCGCCGAGCTCACCACGGTGTGGGGTCGCCGTGACCTGGTCGAGTACTCCGTGGAACACGCCGTGGTGGGTGGTGAGGATCGGTTCCTGATCCTGCACAACGACGGTGCCGAGAATTTCATGCTGGTGGACGCTCCGGTCAGTGACCCGAGCGATTTCCGTCCCCTGATCGAGCACCGCTCGGACGTGCGGTTGGACGGCGTCGACGCCTTCGACGGGTGCCTGGTGATCAGTTACCGCAGTGAGGCATTGCCGAAGATGGCGTTGTGGCGGCTGACCGCGGAGGGTTACGGCAGCCGCGAAGAGCTGACCTTCGATTCCGAGTTGACCGCCGCCGGGATGGGCGGTAACCCGAACTGGTCCACACCCAAGCTGCGGATCGGCGCCACTTCGTTCGTCACCCCGGCCCGGATCTACGACCTGGATCTGGCCACCGGGGAACGCACGTTGCTGCGCGAGCAACCGGTGCTGGGCGGCTACCGGCCGGAAGACTATGTGGAGCGCCGGGATTGGGCGACCGCCCCCGATGGGGCGCGAATCCCGATCTCGATCATCCACCGGGCCGGGCTGCAGTTCCCGGCGCCTGCATTGCTGTACGGCTATGGGGCCTACGAGTCGTGTGAAGACCCGCGGTTCTCGATCGCCCGGCTCTCCTTGCTGGACCGGGGAATGGTGTTCGCCATCGCGCATGTGCGCGGGGGCGGGGAGCTGGGCCGGCCCTGGTACGAGCACGGCAAGCTGCTGGAGAAGACCAACACGTTCACCGATTTCATCGCGGTGGCACGCCATCTCATCGACAGCGGGTTGACCCGGCCGCAGAATCTGGTGGCCCTCGGCGGCAGCGCCGGCGGCCTGCTGATGGGTGCGGTGGCCAACATGGCCCCGGAGTTGTTCGCCGGAATCCTG
Source organism: Mycobacterium sp. E802 (assembly GCF_001666875.1). Taxonomy (NCBI): domain Bacteria; kingdom Bacillati; phylum Actinomycetota; class Actinomycetes; order Mycobacteriales; family Mycobacteriaceae; genus Mycobacterium; species Mycobacterium sp. E802. Next base: position 13,924 of record NZ_LZJD01000131.1, on the reverse strand, counting down.
GCCCAGGTGCCGTTCGTCGACGCGTTGACGACCATCCTGGACCCGTCCTTGCCGCTGACGGTGACCGAGTGGGACGAATGGGGAAATCCCTTGGAGGACCCCGAGGTGTACCGATACATGAAGTCCTACACGCCCTATGAGAACGTGACGGCGCAGGATTATCCGGCCATCCTGGCGATGACCTCGCTCAACGACACCCGGGTCTACTATGTCGAGCCGGCCAAATGGGTTGCTGCGCTGCGCCATACGAAGACCGACGGTCATCCCGTGCTGCTCAAGACGGAGATGGTGGCCGGTCACGGCGGACTGTCCGGCCGCTACGAGCGGTGGAAGGAAGCCGCCTTCCAGTACGCCTGGTTGCTAGCTGCCGCCGACCGCGACAACTACGGCCGCGGCCAGGTAGACAGCCTCTTCGGCGGTCCGAGCACTTAGCCGCGAGGTCATCGACTTCGGTGGGTTCGGCATCCGGGCCGCATACACATTTGCCGGAAACATGGCCAGCATCAACACGAACAGGCACACCGCCGCTGCCACCCGGGTCGGCGGGTAGAGCAGTCCGACGGCACCGGCCAACTCGAGAACGCCGGTGACGGTCACCAGCAGCCCCGGCGCGGGGAGGGCGGGCGGCACGATCGCGATCATGTCGCGCCGCAGCGGATTGACGAAGTGGGCGACGCCGGTCATGACGAACATCGCCGCCAGCCCGACCGCGATTGCGGCGGGCCAACTGTCGAGATAGTCCACGCCGAGCAGGCCGATCACCCGGCCTGCCACGCTGCCGAGGATCAACGTCAGAAAGACGGCCATCGCCACTCCCATCTTGTCGGTGTCTAGATCCACACGCTACGTGAGATCTAGTCGATGTCAAGATCTCGGACTACGATGGCCCGCATGGGCTATCACCACGGCGATCTGAAGACCGTGATCTTGCAGCAGGCCGCGACGCTGGTGGCCGAGCGGGGTGCCGACGGGATCTCACTGCGCGAACTTGCCCGCGCGGCAGGGGTTTCGCACGCTGCGCCCGCGCACCACTTCACCGACCGGCGCGGGCTGTTCACCGCGCTGGCCACCGAAGGGTTCGAGCTGCTGGCTGCGGCCCTGACCGACGCCCGGCCGCAGTTCATCGATGCCGCCAAGGCCTACGTGCGCTTCGCCCTCGACCACCCCGGCCACTACGAGGTGATGTTCGACAAATCCCTCTACGACGACACCGACCCGGACCTCGTCGCCGCTTCCTCGGCCGCCGGGGCTGAACTCAACCGGGGCGTCGGGACCCTGGCCGACCCGAAGGCCGTCGACGACCCGGCGGGTGCCGCACTGGCGGCTTGGTCTCTGGTGCACGGCTTTTCGATGCTGTGGCTCAACGACGCGATCGACACCGGAGGCGACCCGATCGCCCAGGTGCAGCGACTGGCCACGATCCTGTTCGACGAGCAGGTCCGGTAGCGTCGGGTCGATGAGCCTCAACGACATTCCACTGACCACCCTTGACGGCACGCAGACCACGCTGGCCGAGTTGGCGCCCGGTGCCGCACTGGTGGTCAACGTGGCCTCCAAATGTGGCCTGACGCCGCAGTACACCGCGCTGGAGAAGCTCGCCCAGGATTACGCCGCGCGTGGGCTGACCGTTGTCGGGGTGCCGTGCAACCAGTTCATGGGACAGGAACCCGGCACCGCCGAGGAGATCCAGACCTTCTGCTCGACCACCTACGGGGTGACGTTCCCGCTGCTGGCCAAGACCGACGTCAACGGTGCTGACCGGCACCCGCTCTACACCGAACTCACCCAGGCCACCGACGCGGACGGGGAAGCCGGGGACATCCAGTGGAACTTCGAGAAGTTCCTGCTCGCCGCGGACGGGACGGTGGTCAACCGGTTCCGTCCCCGTACCGAGCCGGATGCTCCCGAGGTGGTCGCGGCCATCGAAGCGGTCCTGCCGGCCTGATCTCTGGCTGAATCGACACCCGCCGTCCGGGTGTTCGACACCGTCCCGACATGTGACGTTGCCACACTGGCGGCGTGACCGGACAACTCATCGTCTCGATATCGCAGATCAGCGACCGCACGCTGGCCGATGTCGCGTCGTTCTGTGCCGAGCTCGACGCCCGTGGCGTTCCCGCCTCCCTGATGGTGGCCCCGCGGCTCAAGGGCGGCTACCGCCTGGACCGTGATGCGGCCACCGTCGAATGGCTGACCGGCCGCCGTAGCGGCGGCGACGCCGTCGTCCTGCACGGCTACGACGAGGCGGCGACGAAGAAGCGCCGCGGTGAGTTCGCGTCTTTGCCCGCCCACGAGGCCAATCTGCGGCTGATGGGTGCCGACCGGGTACTTGAACATCTGGGCCTGCGCACCCGACTGTTCGCCGCTCCCGGTTGGAACGTCTCGGAGGGCACGGTCGCAGTGTTGCCCCGCAACGGCTTTCGTCTGCTCGCCGACCTGGGCGGCATCACCGACCTGGTTCGTCACACCACGACGCGGGCTCGGGTGGTGGGAATCGGCGAAGGATTTCTGTCCGAGCCATGGTGGTGTCGCACCGTCGTACTCTCGGCCGAGCGGATCGCGCGGCGCGCGGGGACGGTCCGTGTCGCGGTTGCTGCGCGGCACCTGCGCAAGCCCGGTCCTCGGCAGGCGATGCTCGACGCGATCGACCTGGCTTTGCTACACCGCTGCGTGCCCACGGTCTACCAGTGGCGAGGATTCCCAGTACTGACCGAGGCTGCCTGAGTCGCGCTAGTCTTGCGTCTCATGGCAGACGCCGATGTCATTGTCGTGGGTGCGGGTCTGGCCGGATTGGTCGCCGCATGCGAACTGGTCGAGCACCCCGGCGGAGCCGGGAGTACCGGCCGGAGCCGCAGGGTGCTGATCCTCGACCAGGAGAACGCCGCCAACGTCGGCGGGCAGGCGTACTGGTCGTTCGGCGGCCTGTTCTTCGTCGACAGTCCCGAACAACGCCGGCTCGGTATCCACGACAGTCAGGAACTGGCCTTGCAGGACTGGCTGGGTACTGCAGGTTTCGACCGGCCCGAGGACCACTGGTCGCGGGAATGGGCGCACGCCTACGTGGATTTCGCGGCCGGCGAGAAACGAAGTTGGCTGCGCGCGCGGGGCCTGAAGATCTTCCCGTTGGTCGGGTGGGCCGAGCGTGGCGGTTACGGCGCGCTGGGCCATGGGAACTCGGTGCCGCGATTCCACATCACCTGGGGCACCGGCCCGGCGTTGGTCGACATCTTCGCCCGCCGCCTGGCGGACGAGGCTCGGGTGCGGTTCGTGCACCGCCACCGCGTCGACGAGCTCATCGTCTCCGACGGCGCCGTCGTTGGGGTACGTGGTTCGGTGCTGGAACCTTCCGACGCGCCCCGTGGTGCGCCGTCGTCGCGAAACGTCGTCGGGGACTTCGAGTTCCGCGCTTCGGCGGTGATCGTGGCCAGCGGCGGCATCGGCGGCAATCATGAGCTGGTACGCAAGAACTGGCCGCCGCGGATGGGCCGGGTGCCCGAGCAATTGCTCAGCGGCGTGCCCGCGCACGTCGACGGCCGAATGATCGGTATCTCGGAGGCCGCAGGAGCGCACGTCGTCAACAGTGACCGGATGTGGCACTACACCGAGGGCATCACCAACTACGACCCGATCTGGCCAGACCACGGGATCCGTATCCTGCCGGGCCCGTCGTCATTGTGGTTGGACGCCAACGGCAGACGGCTTCCCGGTCCGCTGTATCCCGGGTTCGACACCCTGGGCACCCTCGAACACATCTGCCGCACCGGGCAGGACTACACCTGGTTCATCCTCGACGCGCGCATCATCGCCAAGGAGTTCGCGCTGTCGGGGCAGGAGCAGAACCCGGACCTCACCTCGCGCAGTGTCCGCGACGTGCTGGCGCGGGTACGCCCCGGTGCACCGGCGCCCGTGCAGGCCTTCATCGACCGTGGGGTCGACTTCGTCAGCGCGCGTTCGCTTCGCGAGTTGGTGACGGCGATGAACGACGTGCCCGACGTGGTCCCACTGGACTACGCCACGGTGGCAGCCGAGGTCACCGCGCGGGATCGTGAGGTGGACAACAGGTTCACCAAGGACGGCCAGGTCGCCGCGATCCGGGCGGCCCGCAACTACCTCGGTGACCGGTTCAGCCGCGTCGTCGCCCCCCACCGTCTCACGGATCCGAAAGCCGGACCGCTGATCGCCGTCAAACTGCACATCCTCACCCGAAAGTCCCTGGGCGGGTTGGAAACCGACCTCAGCTCGCGCGTCCTGAAAGAGGACGGGAGTGCGTTCTCGGGCCTGTACGCCGCCGGTGAGGCGGCCGGCTTCGGCGGAGGCGGGGTGCACGGGTACCGGTCTCTGGAAGGCACCTTCCTCGGCGGCTGTATCTTTTCCGGACGAGCCGCCGGCCGAGGGGCGGCAGGCGATATCGCCTGAGGCGCCGGCCCGGAAACCGGCCTAGAAGTCGGTGCCGTTTTCCTCGGTGAGGACCTGGAAGTCGGTGTTCGTCATCTCGGCCAGTCGCCCGTAGTAGATGCCGCGAGCGTCGGGCGCGACGATGCCCTGGTGGATCGGCACCGCCCGGGCCGGGGCTACCGCCCGCAGAAAGTCCACGGCCTCAGAGATTTTCATCCACGGGGCCGCAGCCGGGGTGGCGAGCACATCGACCGGTTCGTCGGGGACGAACAACGCGTCACCGGGGTGCATGAGCCGCGCCGGATGCTCGTCGTCGCCCACCAGGTACGAAATGTTGTCGATGACAGGAAGTTCCGGGTGGATCACGGCATGCGTGCCGCCGGTGCCGCGCACGTTGAGCGAACCGATCTGGAAGGCGTCGCCCGGATGCACTGCACGCCAAGGCTGGCCCAACTGTGCGGCGGTCTGCGGATCGGCGTACAACGCCGCCTGCGGATTGGCATCGATGAGCGCGGGCAATCGGGCGGTATCGACATGGTCGGGATGCTGATGGGTGATCAGGATGGCCGACAAGCCGGTGATGCCTTCGAAGCCGTGCGAGAAGTTGCCCGGATCGAACAGCACGGTGGTGTCCGAAATGCTGGCCAATAGGCACGAATGTCCGAAATGCGTGAGCTGCATGCCTATATTGTGACGCTCGGTGGGGATCTGGCGGGTGATCGCGACAATGTCGCTCGTGCTCTGCGGGCTGGCCGCAGCGCCGCCTTCGGCTTGGCCGGAGCCCAGCGCCGACTGCCCGCCGCTGTGTGACCGCATCCCGGATTCGGCGTGGGTGGCCCCCTCGCAGCTGCCGCTGTACCGCGAATACCGCTGGCCCGGGCTGGCCGGAGTGGCCGTGACCGCGGACGCACCGCGCTTTCGCTTCGCCGAGGACTGCGCCGTGTCACCGGTGCCCGGCGACCCGCGTAGCTACGCCGTCGCGGCCCGCGCCGATGTCGGGCGCCCCGCCGGAGACTGCCAGCTGAGGGTGCAGGTGATCCACTGGCGCGGGGAGACGTGGCTGGGTGGTCAGACTGCACTGGCGGTCGTGCAGGGCGCCGCCTCGGCGCTGCGCGGTTGCCGGGTCCCCGGAATGACCACCTCGATCACCACCGACCAGCCCGGACAGCTGGCCGCGGTGCTCACTCTCGACGGTAAGCGGGTGCTGCATCAATACCTGCTGGCTGATTCACGCAACAGCACCATCGTGGAACTGGCTATGTGGTCGATCACACCGCCACGGGTTGCGTGGTCGGCGCCATCGGACGAAGTGGTGCTCGATGCGCTCGCGGAACCACTGTGCACGGCTTACATCGGGTCGTGCCGGTAGAGTGTGCGCCGTGGCAAAGGTGGTTGTACACGTCATGCCCAAGGCGGAGATCCTCGACCCGCAGGGTCAGGCGATCGTCGGGGCACTCGGTCGGCTCGGACATGACGGTATCTCGGACGTCCGACAGGGTAAGCGTTTCGAGCTCGAGGTCGACGAGTCCGTAGCCGACGAAACGCTCGCCGAGATCGCTGAATCGTTGCTGGCCAACACCGTGATCGAGGAGTTCTCGGTGAGCCGGGAGGACTCGTGAGCACCCGCATCGGGGTGATCACCTTCCCCGGAACGCTCGACGACGTCGATGCGGTCCGCGCGGTCCGGCTGGCCGGCGCCGAGGCGGTCAACCTCTGGCACGCCGATGCCGATCTCAAGGGCGTGGACGCGGTCGTCGTCCCCGGCGGTTTCTCCTACGGCGACTACCTGCGCTGCGGTGCGATCGCGAAGTTCGCCCCCGTCATGGGCTCTGTCATCGACGCGGCCGGCAAGGGCATGCCCGTGCTCGGCATCTGCAACGGCTTCCAGGTGCTGTGCGAGGCGGGGCTGCTGCCCGGCGCGCTGACCCGCAACGCCGGCCTGCACTTCATCTGCCGTGACACGTGGCTGGAGGTGGCCTCGAACACCACGGCCTGGACCACCCGGTACGAGGTCGGTGCCGACCTGCTCATCCCGCTCAAGTCGGGGGAGGGTCGCTACGTGGCCTCCGAGGCCGTGCTCGACGAGCTCGAGGGCGAGGACCGCGTGGTCTTCCGCTACCGCGAGAACCTCAACGGCTCGATGCGTGGTATCGCCGGTGTGTGCTCGGAAAACCGGCGCGTCGTCGGCCTGATGCCACACCCCGAACACGCCACCGAGGCGTTGACCGGACCGTCCGATGACGGGCTCGGCCTGTTCTACTCCGCGCTGGACGCGGTTCTCTCGGTTTAGCTTCTGCCTCCCGGCACCCCGCGAGCGTGCGCATAACGTGGCCCGCGAGCGGCGTGTCGCGCAGCAGACACGCACGCTCGCGGGGCAAGGGGGCTCAGGCCGTCAGGGCGACGGACGCCTCGGCGGTGTAGGCCAGGAACGTCAGGGTCTCCTGCAGGTACAGCTGCACGGTCTCGGCGTCGTGGGACAGGTAGCCGATCGACACGTCGGTGCCCAGCTGCAGATCGAAATCACCGCCGCGGGTGGACAACACGAACGCACCGTCGATCGCCGGCGCCCAGATGATCTCCCCGTCGACGAGCCGGCTCAGGTGCTCGCGGATCGGATAACCGTGCGCGGTGGTCTCGCTGACCTTGGTGTAGGTCTCGGCCGAGAGCAGCACCGAGTACGGCCCGTCGACACCGGCCAGCCGAAGCTCCGAAAGTGCTTGGGCGATCACGTCGGGAATCTCGCGGGCATCGTCGGGCAGGGCCAGCGCCGGGTTGGAGCTGGAGTTGCGGATGCCCTCGATCGAGGCTGCCGGGTAGCCCTCGAAGATCGCCCGGTCCTCGACGAAGGCCAGTTTCTTGGCGGCGTCCTTGACCGGATCCCAGTCCGAGTCCTGTGCGCCGCGCTCGACGTCGTCAATTGCGGTGCGCGACACCGTGAACGGCACCCGCAGCCGCACCAGCGGCTTGGCGTCGCGCAGGTGGGCCACCACGCTGTCGCCCGGCGGGCTGACGTCGAGCAGGTGCCCGGTGCTGATCGCCGCGGTGACCGGGCCGCCGGGCTCGCTGACATCGACCACGCGCCGGCCGGCGATGTGGCGCTTGAAGGTCCGGCTGGCCTCGAGTTCGATCTCGGCCCAGGCGGACTCGGTGATCGGAGCGAGCTCGCGGTAAAGGTTGTTCATTGCGGGATTCCTTTCAGACTGCCGATGCCGAGCGAGCCGTCACGGTGGCCCTGATCCGATGAAACTTCTTCTGCCGCTTCGGACGCCGCGTCCGACGACGGCAGCGGCGGTGGATCATCCAGAAAATCGATCGTGGGGGTGAAGAACAGACCGCCGGTGAGCGCGGTGGAGAAGTCCAGGATGCGGTCGGTGTTTCCCGGCGGGTCACCGATGAACATGTTGGTCAGCATCCGCTCGGTCACCGCCGGGGTGCGGGAGTAGCCGATGTAGTACGTACCGAATTCACCCTTGCCGATCTCGCCGAACGGCATGTTGTGCCGGATGATCTTGAGCTCGTTGCCCTCGTCGTCTTCGATCACGTTCAGCGCCACATGGGAATTGGCCGGCTTGACCGCATCGTCGAGCTCGATGTCGTCGAGTTTGGTGCGGCCGATCACCCGCTCCTGCTCCTCGGTGGACAGCGAGTTCCACGAACCCATGTCGTGCACGTACTTCTGCACGTGCACGTAACAGCCACCGGTGAAATCCGGGTCCTCGGCACCGATCTGGCTGGCATTGACTGCCACCGGGCCGTCGGGGTTCTCGGTGCCGTCGACGAAGCCCATCAGGTCGCGGTTGTCGAAGAACTTGAAGCCGTGCACCTCGTCGACGATCGTGACGGCGCCGGCCATCGCGTCGGCGAACTTCGTGGCCAGCTCGAAACACACATCCATCGACTCCGCCCGCAGGTGGAACAGCAGATCACCGGGAGTGGCCGGGGCCCGGTGACGCGGGCCGTCCAACGGGATGAACGGATGCAGCTCGGCGGGGCGTGGCCCGGAGAACAACCGGTCCCAGGCGTCGGAGCCGATCGAGACGATTGCCGACAGGCGCTTGGTGGGATCACGGAAGCCGATGGCGCGCACCAGACCTGAAACGTCGGCCAGCGCGTCGTGCACCGTCGCCTCGCCGCCGTCGTCGATCGTCGCGACCATGAACACGGCAGCCGGCGTCAGCGGCGCCAAAACCGGCTGGGGCTGAGGTGCGGTCACAAACCGACCCTAGCGTGGCGCGCCCACAATTCCCGGTCAAGATAGAGATATGGCAGCTAGCGCCCAGAGTCTGTGCGAATTCATCAACGCCTCGCCGTCGCCGTTCCATGTGTGTGCCACCGCCGCGCAGCGGCTGCGCGGGGCGGGATACACCGAACTGGCCGAGACCGACGCCTGGCCGGGCACGGGAAAGTTCTTCACCGTGCGAGCCGGGTCGCTGGTGGCCTGGAACGCCGAGGGGGCCGACCCGGCTGCCCCGTTCCGGATCGTCGGCGGCCACACCGACAGTCCCAACCTGCGGGTCAAACAACACCCGGACCGCGTCGTGGCGGGCTGGCAGGTGGTGGCGCTGCAGCCCTACGGCGGGGCCTGGCTCAACTCATGGCTGGACCGTGACCTGGGGATCAGCGGCCGGCTGTCGGTACGTCGCGGCTCGGTGATCGAGCAGGTGCTGGTGCGGGTCGACGATCCGATCCTGCGGGTGCCGCAGCTGGCCATCCACCTGTCCGAGGATCGCAAGGGCGTCAGCCCCGACCCGCAGCGCCACGTCAACGCCGTGTGGGGCCTCGGGGAGCGGCCCCGGTCGTTCCTCGGGTTCGTCGCCGAGCGGGCCGGGGTGGCCGAGGCCGACGTGCTGGGATTCGACCTGATGACGCACGACCTGACGCCGGCGGCGATCACCGGGGCCGGTGGCGAGTTCGTCAGCGCACCCCGGTTGGACAACCAGGCCACCTGCTACGCCGGGCTGGAGGCGTTGGTGGCGGCCGAGCCGGGTGCCCACGTGCCGGTGCTGGCCCTGTTCGACCACGAGGAGGTCGGTTCGACGTCGGATCACGGCGCCCAGTCGGAGCTGTTGCCCACGGTGCTGGAGCGCATCGTCCTCGCTGCCGACGGCGACCGGGAGACCTTCCTGCGCCGCACTGCCGGGTCGATGGTGGCGTCGGGGGACATGGCGCACGCGACGCATCCGAACTACCCGGACCGGCATGAACCCGGCCACCAGATCGCGGTCAACGCCGGACCCGTGCTCAAGGTGCAACCCAACCTGCGCTACGCCACCGACGGTCGGACGGCCGCGGCCTTCGCGCTGGCCTGCGATCAGGCCGGGGTGCCGTTGCAGCGCTACGAGCATCGCGCCGATCTGCCGTGTGGCTCGACCATCGGGCCGATGACGTCGGCGCGCACCGGAATTCCGACCGTCGACGTCGGCGCGGCGCAGCTGGCCATGCATTCGGCCCGCGAGTTCATGGGTGCGCGCGACGTCGCCGCGTACTCGGCGGCATTGCAGGGGTTCTTGTCACCGGCCTGATCTAGGGTCGGCGCCATGGCACTGTCCGTGGAAATGATCACTTTTGACTGCACCGACCCCGATGCGCTGGCCCGCTGGTGGGCGCAGGCCCTCGGTGGGGACGTGACCGCCTTGGCGCCAGGCGAATTCGTGATGGCGGTACTGCCCGGCGGGCTGCGGCTGGGGTTTCAGAAAGTCGCGGCGCCGACGCCGGGTAAGAATCGCGTCCACCTCGACCTCGCGGCGGCGGACGCGGAAGCCGAGGTGGCCCGGCTGGTGAGTCTCGGAGCCAGCGAGACGGAACGACACAGCATGGGCGATGACTTCAGCTGGGTGGTGCTCGCCGACCCCGAGGGCAACGCGTTCTGCATCGGCTCCGGGTAGGACTTTGGAAAGATCACCGCCGTGCTGCTCTCGCTCATCGCGGTATCGGTCGTGCTCGCCGGATGGTCGCTGTTGTCGAGAGGGCTGGCCCGGCTGCGATTGACCGCGCCGATGGTGTTGGTGCTGGCTGGGGTGGCGGTCGGCTTCATACAAAGCGGGGTGGCCGACACCCTGAACGCCGACAGCGCCCAGCACGTCGCCGAGATCATCCTGGCGGTCCTGCTGTTCGTCGACGCCACCGATGTGCGAGGCGGGTTTCTGGGCGCCGATCCGCGCTCGGCGCTTCGGCTGCTGTTCATCGCCTTGCCGATCGGGCTGGCGTGCTCGGTGCTGATCGGCATCTGGCTGCTACCCGGGCTGTCCTGGGCGGTGCTGCTGGTGATCGCCTGCATCGTGGTGCCGATCGATTTCGCGCCGACGTCGACGCTGCTGCGCGACGCGCGGCTACCCGAACGGGTCCGCGATCTGCTCAACGTCGAGGCCGGCTACAACGACGGCATCATCTCACCCATTTTCATCTTCGCCGTGGTGCTTGCCGCCGACGACCGGCACATCGAGACACCGGTCGACGCGTTGGCCTCGGCGGTCCCCGAAGCCGTCAAGGCGATCCTGGTCGGGGTCGTGGTGGGCGCGACCCTGGCCGTCGCGACCAACCACGCCCAGCGTCACAACTTGATGACCGATCAGGCCAAGCGGGTGATCCTGGTCGCCGCACCGCTGCTGGCCTTCGGCGCCAGCCTCCTCGTCGACGGCAACGGCTTCGTCTCGGCATTCGTCTGCGGCATCGCGTTCAACTATCTGCGCTCCTCGACCACCTTCTCCGCTGAGCTCGAACTCGTCGACGACGTGGGCTTCCTGCTCGCCGCGATCATGTGGTTCGTGTTCGGCCTGACCGCCGTGCTGGCACTCGGGTCGGGGGTGTCGGTGGCCACCGTGGTGTTCTGCCTGCTGGCGCTGACCGTGGTGCGCATCCTGCCGGTGCTGGTGGCCATGCTGGGCTCGCCGGTGAGCTGGCGGGAACGGCTGTTGCTGGGGTGGCTCGGCCCGCGCGGCACCGCCTCGATCGTGTTCGGGTTGCTGGCGTTCAACGCCCTGGAAGGGGTGGCCGAGCACACCGTGGCACAGGTGCTGGTGGTGGCGGTTCTCGGCAGTGTCGTGCTGCACGGAGTGGGCGCACCAGCGGCTGCCCGCGCCTACACGCGAGCAACCACTAAACTGGGGTCGTGACGTCTGAGCTCACCCACGCTATGGACACGGTGCAGCGGGCAGCCGCCACCCCCGATCAGCCCCAGCCTTACCGCGAACTCGGTCTCAAGGACGACGAGTACCAGCGCATTCGGGAGATCCTTGGCCGCCGCCCGACTGACGCCGAGTTGGCCATGTACTCGGTGATGTGGAGCGAGCACTGCTCCTACAAGTCCTCGAAGGTGCATCTGCGCTACTTCGGTGAGACCACCACCGAGGCGATGCGCGCCGGCATGCTGGCCGGCATCGGGGAGAACGCCGGCGTCGTCGACATCGGCGACGGCTGGGCGGTCACCTTCAAGGTCGAATCCCACAACCACCCGTCCTACGTCGAGCCCTACCAGGGCGCGGCCACCGGCGTCGGCGGCATCGTCCGCGACATCATGGCGATGGGTGCCCGGCCGGTGGCGGTGATGGATCAGCTGCGCTTCGGTGCGGCCGACGCTCCCGACACCCGCCGCGTGCTCGACGGTGTGGTGCGCGGCATCGGCGGTTACGGCAACTCGCTGGGCCTGCCCAACATCGGCGGCGAGACGATCTTCGATCCCTCCTACGCCGGCAACCCTTTGGTCAACGCGCTGTGCGTGGGCGCGCTGCGCAAGGAAGACCTGCACCTGGCGTTCGCCTCGGGCACCGGCAACAAGATCATCCTGTTCGGTGCCCGCACCGGCCTCGACGGCATCGGCGGCGTGTCCGTGTTGGCGTCGGACACCTTCAGCGGTGACGAGTCCGGCGCGGGCCGTAAGAAACTGCCGAGTGTTCAGGTGGGTGACCCGTTCACCGAGAAGGTGCTCATCGAGTGCTGTCTGGAGCTCTACGCAGCCGGCCTGGTGGTCGGGATCCAGGACCTCGGCGGAGCCGGATTATCCTGTGCCACTTCCGAACTCGCGTCCGCCGGTGACGGCGGCATGCGCATCGAGCTGGATCGGGTGCCGCTGCGCGCGGCCGACATGACCCCGGCCGAGGTGCTCTCCAGCGAATCGCAGGAACGCATGTGCGCCGTGGTCACACCGGAGAACGTCGAGAAGTTCATGGCGGTGTGCCGCAAGTGGGACGTGCTGGCCACCGTGATCGGTGAGGTCACCGACGGCGACCGGCTGCAGATCACCTGGCACGGCGAGACCGTGGTCGACGTGCCGCCGCGCACCGTGGCGCACGAAGGCCCGGTCTACGAGCGCCCCGTGGCCCGCCCCGACACCCAGGACGCCCTCGTCGCCGACACCTCGGCCAAACTGCCCCGCCCCACGACCGGTGACGAGCTCAAGGCCACGTTGCTGGCGCTGATCGGGAGCCCGCACCTGTGCAGCCGCGCGTTCATCACCGAGCAGTACGACCGCTACGTGCGCGGCAACACCGTGCTGGCCGAGCATGCCGACGGCGGGGTGCTGCGCATCGACGAGACCACCGGCCGCGGCATCGCGGTGTCCACCGACGCCTCGGGCCGCTACACCCAGCTCGACCCGTACACCGGTGCGCAGCTGGCGCTGGCCGAGGCCTACCGCAACGTCGCGGTCACCGGGGCCACCCCCGTGGCGGTGACCAACTGCCTGAACTTCGGCTCGCCCGAGGATCCCGGTGTGATGTGGCAGTTCAGCCAGGCCGTCCGCGGTTTGGCCGATGGTTGTGCGGCCCTTGGCATTCCGGTTACCGGCGGCAACGTCAGCTTCTACAACCAGACCGGGTCCACCGCGATCCTGCCCACCCCGGTGGTCGGGGTGCTCGGCGTGATCGACGATGTGAAGCGACGCATCCCCACCGGTCTGGGCACCGAACCGGGGGAGACCCTGCTGCTGCTCGGCGACACCCACGACGAGTTCGACGGATCGGTCTGGGCGCAGGTCACCGGCGATCACCTCGGCGGGGTGCCGCCGAAGGTGGACCTGGAGCGCGAGAAGCTGCTGGCCGAGGTGCTGACTGCGGCCTCGCGTGACGGGCTGATCTCGGCGGCCCACGACTTGAGCGAGGGCGGGCTGATCCAGGCCGTGGCGGAGGCGGCGCTGGCCGGTGAAACCGGTTGCCGCATCATCCTTCCCGAGGACCTGCCCGAAGGCATCGATCCCTTCGTCTTCCTGTTCTCCGAATCGTCGGGCCGGGTGCTCGTCGCGGTGCCACGCACCGAGGAAAGCCGGTTCCGGTCGATGTGTGAGGCCAGAAACCTGCCGGTGACCCGGGTCGGCGTGGTCGACCAAGGTAGCGACTCGGTCGAGGTCCAGGGCCAGCGCAGCAGAGGATGACGTGCGTCGAGGGTCTCGGCCGTCACCCGAACAGCCCGGGCAGCACGCCCTCCGACGTGCTCCGAAGCTCCGCAAGGGTGATGCTGAACTGGCCCTGGACCTCGACCGAGTCGCTACCTTGGTCGACCACGCCGACCCGGGTCACCGGCAGGTTTCTGGCCTCAC
>NZ_LZJD01000130.1:0-56031 GCF_001666875.1 Mycobacterium sp. E802 | reverse complement strand
CGGCCGTTCGCCCGGCTGATCGCCTCCACCGGTGACAGCGTCACCACCTACGGCGAGCCTTGGAACATGAACTGAGCTCATGAACTGAGCACATGAACTGAGCACATAACCAACAGAAACAATCAGTCGGCGCGTCTTGCTTCTGCGGAAGCCTGGCGCGCCGATTGCTATCTGGCGGTTAGGGTTGCCCCATGACGCCGCAGGGCCCGGTTTCCGTGCTCGGGGAAGACGAGTGTTGGCAACTGCTGTCGAGTGTGACCCTGGGCCGTCTGGTCTCGACGATCGGCACCCGGCTTGAGATCTTCCCGGTCAACTTCGTCGCGCAGCGTCGCACCGTGCTGTTCCGGACCGCTGAGGGCACCAAGTTGATCAGCACCCTGCTCAGCGACCGCGTGCTGTTCGAAGTCGACGATCACACTGTCGTCGGCGGCTGGAGTGTGATCGTGCGCGGCGTGCCGCACCTTCTTGAGACGCCGGCCGAGATCGCCGAAGCCGAACAGGCCCAACTACTGTCCTGGCTGTCCACGACGAAGCGTCGGTATGTGCGTATCGAGCCGAGGGAGATCTCCGGCCGCCGATTCGTGTTCGGCCCCAACCCTGGCGATGGGTAGTGGCCTACACCCAGTACGGGACGCGGGCACGGTACTGCCGCATGGCGATCGCGGCGAAGCCCCACCCGACCACCGTGAGCACCAGGACCACCAGCCAGTGCCGCACCTCCTGATCGGCACCCAACAGCGGGGCCCGCACGATGTCGAGGTAATGCAGCAAGGGATTGATCTCGACGATCTTGGCCCAGGAACCGGCGCCCTGCTGCTGCAGTGTGGATTCGTTCCAGATGATCGGGGTCATGAAGAACAACAACTGAACCACTGACGCCAGCAGCGGACCGATGTCGCGGTAACGGGTGGCCAGGATGCCGAAACAGATCGACACCCACACGCAGTTCAGCACGATCAGCCCGAGCGCCGGGATGACGGCCAGATCAACCCATTTCCACGGTTTGGGATAGATGATCGCGATCACGACGAAGATGACGATGTTGTGTCCGAACAGGATCATCTGCCGCCACACCAAGCGGTACACATGCACCGACAGCGGTGTCGGAAGTTGTTTGATCAGGCCTTCATTGGCGATGAACACCTCGGAGCCTTCGAGGATGGAGGCGTTGATCAGGTTCCAGATGATCAGCCCGAGCGTGACGTAGGGCAGGTGCTCCTCGAGCGGCAGCTTGAACAGCTTCGAGTACAGCAGGCCCATGGCCACCGCGGTGGTGCCGGTGGCGATGGTGATCCAGAACGGCCCCAGCACACTGCGTCGGTAGCGCTGCTTGATGTCCTGCCAACCCAGGTGCAGCCACAGTTCGCGTTTGCCGAAGCCCTCGGTGAGGTCGCGAACCGCCCGGGTCATCGTCTTGGAGTCGGACGCCGCGTCGGTAAAGCTCATCTCTGGAACCTTTCGCGTCTGCCCAACCGCCGCAGACGAATCCATTCACGCAGACCTGCGGGGTCGCGGCGGGACACCAGAAAGTACCAGCCGAAGCGCACCCACTCCTGCGGGACCAGCTTGCGTAACCCGGGTTGGGCCAGGAGGTAGCCGCGGTTGCGGTAGGTGAAGAACCGCTTGGTGTCGTTGTCGGGGTACTGGGTGTGCATCCGTCCGCCGAGGATCGGTTTGAACTCGTCTGTGCCACACGGATGCAGATAGCTTGCGGTCAAACACGTTCCGAACGGCAGGCCGGAGCGGACCAGGCGCCGGTGCAACTCCACCTCGTCACCGCGGACGAACAGGCGCAGATCGGGCACCCCGACGGCCTCCACTGTGGCGGCCCGGAACAGGGCGCCGTTGAACAGCGAGGCGATGCCGGGCAGCAGGTCGCCCTCGCCTTCGGTGCGTAGTTCGCTGACCAACCGCCGCCAGACCAGCCCGCGGCGCAGCGGGAAGGCCAACCGCTGCGGCTCGTCGAGGTTGCACACCATCGGGGACACCTCGGCCAGGCTGTACTGCTCCGCACAGGCCAGCAGGGTCGACAGCACGGTGTCGTCGGCGGGACGGCCGTCGTCGTCGGCCAGCCAGATCCAGTCGGCGCCCAAGGCCAATGCGTGCAGCATGCCCAACGCGAAACCGCCTGCGCCACCGAGGTTTCGACGCGAGCCGAGGTACGTCGAGGGCACCGGCTGTCCGGTGACCAGCTCCCGCACCGCGTCGTCGTCGTCGTTGTCGACGACGATCAAGTGATCGGGCTTGCGGTCCTGCCCGGCCACCGCGGCCAGTGACTTGGCCAGCAGCTCACGCCGCCGGTGCGTGACGATGACGGCGATGACGGTCTGCTCTTCGCGCGAGCGCTCATCGATGACGGTGTCAGGCGCCACGAGCCGTTTCCTCCAACACCTCACGCACGTGCCGGGCCGCATCGGGACCCTCGTAGGCGCCGACGACCTCTTCGATGCCGCCGGTCATCCGGATCGTGCCGTGGTCGATCCACATCGCGGTCTTGCACAGCCGGGCCAGGAACTCGTTGGAATGGCTGGCGAACACCAGGATTCCGGACCGTTCCACCAGGCTCTGTAGCCGCGATTGTGCCTTCTTCAGGAACTCCGCATCCACCGCGCCGATGCCCTCGTCGAGCAGCAGGATCTCGGGGTCGATGCTGGTGACCACGCCCATCGCCAGGCGCACGCGCATACCGGTCGAGTAGGTGCGCAGTGGCATCGACAGGTACTCGCCGAGCTCGGTGAACTCGGCGATCTCGTCGACCTTGGCCAGCATCTGCTTGCGCGTCTGCCCGAGGAACAGTCCGCGGATGATGATGTTCTCGAATCCGGAGATCTCCGGGTCCATCCCGACGCCGAGATCGAACACCGGGGCCACTCGGCCGCTCACCGTGGCCGAGCCCCGCGTCGGCTCGTAGATTCCCGAAAGTAGCCGCAGCAGTGTGGATTTCCCGGCGCCGTTGTGGCCGACGAGACCGACTCGGTCGCCCATCTTCAGTGACATCGTGATGTCGCGGAGCGCTTCGATCACGACGACGTTGGACTCGTTTCGTCCGATGGCGCCGCCGGCCTTGCCCAGGAACGCCTTCTTCAGCGAACGCGTCTTGGCGTCGAAGATAGGGAACTCAACCCACGCTTCACGCGTCGAGATGTACGGATCGGACAACGCAGACCTACAGGTACTGGCCGGTGCCGGGGTGCGACGGGCCGCCGCGCTGCCCGCCCGGGCCCTGCAGCCCCGGCGGGAGGGCGCCCTGACGCATCTGCTCGAGCTGGGCACGGGCGGCCATCTGCTGGGCGAACAATGCCGTCTGGATGCCGTGGAAGAGTCCTTCCAGCCAGCCGACCAGCTGTGCCTGGGCGATGCGCAGCTCGGCGTCCGAGGGGACGCTGTCGTCGGTGAACGGCAGCGTCAGCCGCTCGAGTTCTTCTCGCAGCTCCGGTGCCAGGCCGTCCTCGAGCTCACTGATGCTGGTCCGGTGGATGTCGCGCAGGCGGTTGCGGCTGGCCTCGTCGAGCGGAGCTGCCCGCACCTCCTCCAGCAATTGCTTGATCATGGTGCCGATGCGCATCACCTTCGCCGGTTGTTCGACGAGGTCGGTCAGCGACTTGCCGTCAGCGTCGGCATCGGACTCACCGGCCGTGCTGGCCAGGATCTCGATGTTGTCGTCGTCGGGGTTGATGGTCATGGCCTTTCCTTTGGCTCGTCAGTTCGTCGCCCTGGTTGCCGCGTTCTCGCCATGCCAGCGGTAGATGCGGTCCTCACCGTTGTCGAAGATCTTCTCCCACGACCGTGAGCGTTCTAGCGACACTAGTCCGTCCGGCATGACGAAACCTCGGACCACCGGGGTGCTGGTGATCACGTAGCGGATGTTCAGCGCGTCGACTGCCTCAGCAACTCGCGGATCGGTGTCGGCATCGTCTGCGTATGCCCAGAAAATGAACCGGTGATACCCGGGCCCTTGCTGCACCGGGTAGTCGTAGTGGGTCCACAGCGGGTGCAGCCCGGAAACCGCGTACATCCAGGCGGTGCCGTCGGTGTTGGCGTCGCCGATCAAGGTGGTGTGCGCGTCGGGCAGCTGGGCCAGATAGGCGAACGCCTCCAGGTCTTTGGCGCCGATCATCACCGAGTCGTACTTCTGGCCGAACAGGTACTGGTGCCGGGGGAAGTAGTGCCAGGCCAGCCCGACGGCGGTGGCGACGAGCGCCACGGCGGCCGTCGCCCTGATCCACGTGGGGCGTGCCCCGGCCCGCCGCGCCAGCATCGCGGCGAGCAGCACCACGGTGCACAGGCCGATCGCGGCCATCGGTGCGTAGAGCATGGCGACCACGGCCGACAGCCGGCGCGGATCGCTGTAGAACAGATCGCTGAACGTGCCGGTGATCACCCCGAGCGGCCCGCCGAAGGGCGCGCCGGAATGCACGATCGAGGCGATCAGGACCAGCCAAACCACCACGGACCACCAGATCCGTTTGAACAGCAGGACCAGTCCGCCGATGGCGGCCAACGCCAGGATCGCGTTCTGGATCGGGAAGTCGTTGAGGTGACGGGTGTGCTGGAAGACCGCGGCGAACAGCGAGAACTTCTTACCCAGGTGGTTGACGAAGGCGTGCCCGACGATGATGTCGGTTTGCCCGATCACGCTGAGGAACTGCGGAAGCAGGATCAGCAGGCCGGGTATGGCGACTGCGGACAAGGCCAGGAAGTCGGTCAGCCGACCGCGGACCGGGTGCCACAGGGCGTCGGCCAGCCACCAGATGCCGACCAGCAACACGGTCACCACACCGCCGGTGAGATGCACGGAGAAGACGCCGACGGTGGCCAGCACGGCCAAGCCGATGCGGTCGCGGTGTGCCGGCGTCGAGGCGATCAGCGCGAACACCGGCACCGCGAGCCCGTAGGCGACCAGGTTGGGCATTGCCGCCACATCGAACTCGACGTAGGGCAGCGCGGTGAACGAGGCGGCCAGCGCCCCGGCAGTGGCCGCCGCGACGGCTGAGCGCACCTCGCTGGTGCGCGGGCGGACGATCTTCCACGTCAGTACCGCGGCGCTGACCGGGAACAGCCATACCGCCGCGGCGACCGAACTGACGGTGTAGGCGGTGGTCGCGGCGGCGCCGGTGAGCTGGGAGTAGACGGCGGCCAAGGCATGGAAGGCCGACGGGTAGTAGAGCGCGTCGTGGGTCTCGACGTTGCGCAGTTCACCCATGTGGGTGGGCGAGGCCTGCCCGGTGTCGAGAATCCACCGGATGGTGTTGGCGTGCCACACCGAATCCCAGGTGCTGGGCACTGATTGCCAGTGCACCAGTCCGGTGAGCGCCGCCGCGCCGATCAGCGCGGCGCCGAGAAGTACGCCGGACGCCACCAGCAAGGCCGGACGCGTTGCCACTCCCGACGCTTCGGCGTCCGGGTCGCGATAGCGGGCCAGGAGCCTGCGCAACCCGGCGGCAACCGCGCAAACCAGGACCACAGCAAACAAAGCCGTCCACGCGTTCCACGGCACGCCGACCGCTCCGAGCGGGACGATCATCAACGCGACGGTGCCATAGGTCAAGGCTGGGCCCGCCGCGACCGCGATCGGCACGGGCAGCCCGCCCACCCTGGCTATCAGCGCCCCGGGGATCACCAGCAACAACAGTGCGATTAGCACTCCGAACCCGAAGCCCACTGGACTAGTATGGCTGCCCAGGGTGACCCGGTCCGAGCATGGTCTCGCCAAGTGCAAACGTGCCGTCGGGCGCTCCCCAAATCGTGTCGGTTTGTGATATCTGCGGACGCTCTAAGGTGGCTGGCATGGCATACGACGTCGCCCGGGTGCGGGGTCTGCACCCGTCTTTGGGCGATGGGTGGGTTCACTTTGATGCCCAGAACGGCATGTTGGTGCCCGATTCCGTCGCGACGACGGTCTCTACCGCCTTTCGCGGCTCGATGCCCACCGCTGTCGGACCGCACCCGTCGGCCCGCCGCAGCGCGGCAGTCCTGGCCGCCGCCCGCCAGGCTGTGGCGGATCTGGTCAATGCCGATCCTCGCGGCGTGGTGCTGGGTGCAGATCGTGCACAGCTGCTGACTTCTCTGGCCGAGGCGTCCTCGAGCCGCGTCGGGCTCGGCTACGAGGTGGTGGTCACCCGCCTGGACGACGAGGCAAATATCGCCCCGTGGCTGCGGGCGGCGAATCGTTATGGCGCCAAGGTCAAGTGGGCCGAGGTCGACATCGAAACCGGCGAACTGCCGTCGTGGCAGTGGGAGGGGTTGATCGACAAGCCGACTCGGCTGGTGGCGATCGCCTCGGCCTCGTCGACCCTGGGCACGGTCACCGATCTGAGCGAGGTGACCAAGCTCACCCACGAGGTTGGCGGAATGGTCGTCGTCGACCACTCGGCGGCGGCGCCGTACCGGCTCATCGACATCAACGAGATCGATGCCGACGTCGTCGCGCTCAACGCGGTGCCCTGGGGTGGCCCGCCGGTGGGGGCCCTGGTGTTCCGCGACCCCGCCACGATCGATTCGTTGGGTTCGGTATCGCTGAACCCGCAGGCCACCGGTCCAGCCCGCCTCGAGGTGGGGATGCACCAGTACGGCCTGCTGGGCGGGGTGGTGGCCAGCATCGAGTACCTGTCCAACCTGGATGACACGGCCAGCGGCTCGCGACGTGAACGGCTCGCGGTGTCGATGCAGTCGGCCGGCGCGTACCTGGACCGGCTGTTCGAGTACCTGGTCGCCTCGCTGCGCTCACTGCCGCTGGTGATGGTGATCGGCAGGCCCGAGTCCCAGATTCCCGTGCTCAGCTTCGTCGTGCGTGACATCCCCGCCGAGCGGGTGGTGCAGCGGTTGGCCGACAACGGCATCCTGGCGATCTCGAATGCCAGCTCGCGGGTGCTCGACGTGATCGGTGTGAACGACATCGGCGGCGCGGTGACGGTCGGGCTGTCGCACTACTCGACGGGTGCCGAGGTGGATCAGCTGGTGCGGGCCCTGGCCTCGTTGGGTTAGACCGTCAGGACGATCTTTCCCGCCACCTCGCCCGAGGCCAGCAGTTCGTGGGCTCGCTGGGCCTGGTCGATGGGAAGTTCCGCGCCGATGATCGGGCGCACCCGCCCGTCGGCGATCATCGGCCAGACGTTGTCCACCACCGCAGCGACGATCCCGGCCTTACCGCCGGGGCCGTCGACCGGGCGGGAGCGCAGAGCCGTGCCGATCACCCCCGCGCGCTTGCCGATCAGCTTGGCGATGTTGAGTTCTCCCTTGATCCCGCCCTGCATGCCGATGATCACCAGCCGGCCGCCGTCGGCGAGTGCGTCGACATTGCGGTCGAGGTAGGCCGCACCCATGATGTCGAGGATCACGTTGGCGCCCGCCCCGCCGCTCTCGGTGCGTATCCGCTCGACGAAATCCTCGTCGCGGTAGTTGATCGTCACGTCGGCGCCCAGCTCGCGGCACAGCGCGAGTTTCTCGGCCGAGCCGGCGGTCACGGCGACCCGGACGCCGAGTGCGCGAGCCACCTGGGTGGCGTGGGTGCCGATACCGCTGGCGCCGCCGTGCAGCAGCAGAAGATGACCTGCGGACAAGCCTGCGGTGTCCACCAGGTTCGACCACACCGTGCAGGCCACCTCGGGCAGACCCGCAGCGGCGGTCAGAGCAACGCCATCTGGCACTGGCAGCACCTGCGCTGCCGGCACCGCGACGTACTCGGCGTAGCCGCCACCGGCAAGCAATGCACATACCGGTTGCCCAACTGACCAGTCGGCGACGTCGGCGCCGACAGCGGCGATGGTGCCTGCTACTTCCAGCCCGATGATCTCGCTGGCCCCTGGTGGGGGCGGGTACTTGCCGGCGGCCTGTAGCAAGTCCGCCCGGTTCACGCCCGTTGCATGGACCCTGATCAAAACCTCATTGTTTGCTGGAGCGATATCAGCGACGTTTTCCCAGGTCAGATGCCCCTCCGAGGAGGCCACAATTGCATGCATTTATTCAACGCTACAAGCATCCGGTTTCGGCCGCGCAGCAATACTTACGTCGCTTACGATTGCGCCCATGGTGGGGATGATTGCGGGGCGCACGGCTGGCGACATGCCGGGCCTGGACATCGCTGAGCAGAGGTCGTGGCAGAACTATCTGGACTCGGCCTTACGTATGTACGCGACCTTGAATCGGTCGCTGGTGGACGCGCATCACCTGACACTCAACGATGTGCGCCTGCTCGACATCTTGGACAAGTCACCGACCGGCTCTGCGCGCATGGGCGATCTGGCCGAACGCCTGATGTCGCTGCCCAGCCGGGTGACTCGCCAGATCCGCCGCTTGGAAGTGCAGAACCTGGTGACCAGGTGCGCCAGTCCCGACGATGGACGCGGGGTGGTCGCCTCCATCACCGAAGAAGGCCGAGCTGCTGTGCGTGAGGCGATGGTGACCTACGGACAAGGCGTCCGCGCGCACTTTCTCGGCCGGCTCTCCCGTCCGCAGATCGCCGCGATGGGGGAGAATTGCCGGCGCATCAGCGTCGCGTTGAAGAACGGATCGCCGCCCGCTCACATCGGTCGGGTCTGACACCCCGTACTCTTGTCGGCGGTGGCGTGGCAGAGCGGCCTAATGCACTCGCCTTGAAAGCGAGAGACGGCTAACACCGTCCGGGGGTTCAAATCCCTCCGCCACCGCCATCAGGTTGCGTGCTTCGGGTAGGCCTCCAGTGCCTCCATGATCTTCACGGACAGGAACGTCAAGGGGCCGTCGTCCTCGAACTTGTCGGCGACGTTTCCCGCGATGCCGCCCTCGATGGACAGCTTGCTCGTGAGGTCGAGCTTGAGCTGTGGACTGCCCTCGGAGAAGTCGAGATCGGCGAGGTCGACCCACACGATGTTGGGTCGGGTGGTGGACTCATAGACGTACCGCTTGTTGGTCAGGTCCAGGACGGTCTGCCAAATGGTTTGTGAGGCATCGGGTTTGCCGGGGTCGGGGATGCGGAAGGGCTGTGCGGCGTTCCGGATCACCGAGAACATGCCGGCGATGGCCTCGACCTGGGTGTTCGGGGTGGGGAGCCGCTCGGCGTAGTAGCTCGCCCGGGCGAATCGGTCACTGGCCAGGGTAGATCCGGGGAGCGGTTGGTCACCGCCGAGACCGGTGAACGACTTCACCAGCTCGAGCTGCCGATCGAAGGTCGGCGAGTTCGTCATCACCGTGAACTCCTTCGAGTGGTACACCCGTGCGTGCCCGTCGACATACTCGACGATCGCGGAGTCGCCGGTCGCGTCGTCGAGTGCCAGGTGCAGGCCCGGGCGGGCGCCGCCGGTGGGGTCGTCCATCTGCACCACCTGCACATCGGTCTGGGCGATCCAGGCGACGGCCTCGGCGACGGTGGCGAAGTTGTCGAGGAAGTACTGCAGCCAGATAGCTTGGCCGAGTTGGGGTCTCGAGTCGTCCGGCTTGCCGTAGTCGGACTCGGCCAGCCACAGGATGTGCCCCGCCAGTCCCGCTTCGTTCATCCCGTCCACGGAGGTGATGTCGAAGGCCGTGGCCACGACGCTGCCGTATTGGGAGGTCCAGGTGAGCTTGCCCGAAACGGCGTCGTCACGCTCTACGCCGCGGGGCTGCTTCCACAGATTGCTCATCAGATCCCTGTGGAAGTCCATGTTCCTGCCGACCAAGACGGAGTTCCCGGTCTTGCCGCCGGTGTCCGGCCAGATGACTCGTGTGCACATGCGAGTGACCTTATCGATCGAGTTCCACTCGCAGGTGGATGCGACGGCAGCACACCAGGTTCGGTCTACGTGAGGTCGAGGATCGCTGCGCCGTTTCCTACGTCTGGGCGGTACTCGTCGAGGTCAAGCGACCCTGCGGTAGAAATCGGCGCGAAACCTAACCTACGGTTCCGTAACCTACGGTAGCGTAGGTTGAGATCGGACGCGTTGAAGGAAATGGGAGGACAGGAATGGACGCCCAGAGCGGAGTGCTCCACGAACTCGAACCGGTTGTCGCGAGCAACCTCGACCGGCATCTGTCGATGGCGCGGGAATGGTTCCCGCACGACTATGTGCCATGGAGTCGTGGACGTGACTTCGGCTTCCTCGGCGGCGAGGATTGGCGGCCGGAGGATTCGCCGCTGGACCCGGTCGCCAAGGTGGCCATGACGGTCAACCTGCTCACCGAGGACAACCTGCCGTCGTATCACCGGGAGATCGCCACCCGCTTCTCTCGTGATGGCGCGTGGGGCAGCTGGGTCGGGCAGTGGACGGCAGAGGAAGGCCGGCACAGTATCGCGTTGCGTGACTACCTCGTCGTCACCCGTGGGGTGGATCCCGTTGCCCTGGAACGGCTTCGGATGGAGCACACGGTCGCCGGGTACGACTCGGGGGACAAGACGCCGCTGGCGGCGATGGCCTATGTGTCGTTCCAGGAGTTGGCCACCCGGGTGTCGCATCGCAACACCGGGCGAGCCTCGGGCTGCCCGATCGCCGATCAGCTGCTCGCCCGGATCGCGACCGACGAGAACCTGCACATGGTCTTCTACCGCAATCTCATGGCGGCCGCGCTGGACATCGCGCCCGACGCCGCGATGGCGGCCATCCGCGACGAGGTGTTGAACTTCGCCATGCCGGGCATCGGCATGACCGACTTCGCCTCGAACGCGATCACCATCGCCAAAGCCGGGATCTACGATCTGCGGGTCCACCACGACGACGTGCTGCAGCCCGTCCTGCGCTTCTGGCGCGTGTTCGACAGAACCGATTTCGGGCCCGAGGGGGAGAAGGCCCGGGAGGAGCTCGCCCAGTTCCTCGACGCACTCGACGAGCGGGCGCGGTTCTACGAGGAGAAGCGCCAGCGCCAGGAGGTCGGTGCGGCCTCCTGACGGCGCACGCTATTGTTCGGTCACATCTGTCGGATAGGGGAGAGTTAGTGACGGAACAAGAGCAGCAACTGACGTTCGGGCAGAAGGCCAAGTTGTATTTGCAGGCTGCAGGCGCGTTCGCCCGTAATCCGAAGGCGCTGGTCGCTCTTGTGAAGTACAAGCTCGCTGAGCGCAAGTCGGCCAAATAGGCCGCACTGACGCGCTACGCCGGCGGCCACTGCAGCGTTAGCGTGATGACATGGCCAACGCCGCGGGCCCGGTGACTCACACCCGGCGCTACCCAGAAGTGGTCCTCGCCGTGTTCGGCGTCTACTCGGTGGCGCTGGGCGTGTTCATGCTCGTGGCCCCCGGCGTGTTTTTCGAAACCCTCGGTGCATTCGGCACGCGCAACGACCACTACATCTTCGACAATGCGTCCTTCGAACTGCCGCTCGGTTTACTGATGCTGGCCGCGCTCAGATGGCGTAGCTGGCGAGTGCCGGCGTTGGCCTTCGCCACCGCGCACTGGGCGTTGCACGCGCTGAGCCATCTGGTCGACACCGACCATGCCGCCGGCAGTTGGGTCGGCTGGCTGGAAGCCGGCGGCCTGGTGTTCACCACGGTGCTGTTGACAATCGCCTTGCGGGCCGGCCTGTCTGACGACAGGGAGCGATAGATGCGTGTCCTGGTGGCCGGTGCGACGAGCGTCCCGGGAATCCCGTTGCTACGGGAACTCAATGCACGTGGTCACGAGGTGATCGGGGTGACGCGCTCGTCGGGCAAGGCCGCGCAGATCTCCGCCGAAGGCGCCGAACCCGTGGTGGTCGACGTGCTCGACGCCCATCAGATCGACTCGGTAGTGGGCGAATTCAAGCCCGAGGCCGTGGTGAGCCTGCTGACCACGCTGCCCAAGCTCGGCCCCATGCGGATCAAGGACTTCGATCCGGCCAAGCAGCTGTGGAGCCGCGGCGCGGGAAACTTGGTGGCCGCAGCGCAACGGGCCGGGGTGCGCCGGGTGGTCGCCGAGTCGGTGATCTTCGCGTATGGCTACCCGACCGCCGGGCCGGACCGGATCGACGAAACCGACCCGTACTTCGGTCCGCCGCCACCGCGTGGAGAACAGATGCTGGAGGCGTTGCGCGGGATGGAACGTAACGTGCTGGCCGCGGGGCGCACGAGTGCCACCGAGGGAATCGTGTTGCGCTACGGCGTCTTCTACGGCCCCGGCGTCACTCATGACGACATGTTCCACCGGTTGGCCACCTGGTGGGCGATGCCGGCGATGACCGGTAACGGGATGCTGTCCTGGGTGCATATCGACGACGTCGCCCGCGTCACCGCCGATGCCCTCGACAATGGCCGGGGCGGCCAGATCTACAACGTCGTCGACGACCGGCCGCAGTCCTTCGGCGATTACATCCGGGAACTGAACGCGAAGCGGAACCGGCCCCGCCCGTGGCCGCTGCCGCGGTCGGTGGTCAAACTCGTCGCCCCGTACGCCGCGACCGCCTTCGGCTCCACCTGGCTGCCGCTGTCGAATGCGAAGGCCAAAGCCGAACTGGGGTGGACGCCTATTCCCCGGTGAACTGCGGCGGGCGTTTCTGGAACATCGCGGTGACCGCCTCGGCGAGATCCTTCGACGGCAGGAAGGCCGAGTTCCATGCCGCCACATAGCGCAGGCTCTCGGCCACCCTGGCGGTCCGCTGTTGGTCGAGCACGTCCTTCACCCCGGCGACGGTCAGCGGCGGGTTGGCGGCGATCTCAGCGGCCGTGGCGTGCGCGGCGGCCAGTGAGGCGTCGGCGTCGTCGTACACGTCGTTGACCAGACCGATCTTCTCGGCGTGCGCCGCGTCCACGTCCTTACCCGTCAACACCAGCTCGCGCAGGTGTCCGTCGGACAGGATCAGTGGCAGTCGCGCCAGGCTGCCCACGTCGGCGACGATGGCCAGTTTGGTCTCGCGCACCGAGAACTTGGCGTCGGCGCTGGCGTAGCGAATGTCCGCCGCGCTGATCAGATCCACGCCACCGCCGATGCACCAGCCGTGGATCGAGGCGATGGTCGGGGTGCGGCAGTCGGCGACGGCGGTGATGGCGCCCTGCATCTTCATCAGCCGCTTGTGGAACCCGGCGCGATCGGCGGCACCCGCGTCCAGCCCGGGCATCTCGGCGCCCATCGCCGGCAGGTCCAGGCCGTAGCTGAAGTTCTTGCCCGACCCGGTCAGCACGATCGCGCGCACCTCGGGGTCGGCGTCGAGAGTGCCGAACACGTCGGGCATCTCGGCCCAGAACGCCGGGCCCATCGCGTTGCCCTTGCCGGGGCCGAGCAGCGTCACCTGGGCGACGTGATCTTTGATCTCGACGGAGACGGACTCGTACGTGTCAGCCATGGGTCGCTCCTAGACGCGCTGCAGGTAGAAGTACAGGTAGCGGCCGTCGACGACGGCGCCCTTGCCGTTCATGATGCCCACCACGGTGTTGTCGTCGACCACTTTGAAGTGGTCGTGCACGGGCGCTCCGTCGTACACCATGGTGGCGGTCACCTCACCGCGGAACTCCTCCAGCCACAGGCTGGCCTCGCCCTTCATCGCCTCGGTGTTGGAGAACTTGTTGCCCTCGGCGTCGAGGCACACCAGGGGCTTGGCGTCGCCGGCCGAGTGGAACGTCTTGCCGAACCAGTTGAGCTTCTTCATGAACCCGTTGGCCTTGTGCCCGGTCTGGAACTCGCCGCCCTTCCACTCGCCGAGCATGAAGTCGATGCCGGCCGGCTTGAGCAGGGCCCAGAAGGCGTCGAGTTCGGCGTCGGGGATCTGCCCCTCGCGGCTGACGAATCCATCGAACGTGCCGCGTGCGTCGGTCACTTGGTGTCTCCTGTTCGAGGCCCGGCCAGACCGGGCGCATTCCAGCGTTTGGCGAACTCCAGGAAGGCGTCGTTCTCATGCGGCGCACCGATGGTGACCCGCACACCGTCTTCACCGTACGGGCGCACGATGATGCGGTTGTCGGCGGCCCTGGCCACGAAGTCGAGGGTGCGTTCGGCGAGCGGCAGCCAGACGAAGTTGGCCTGCGAGGGCGGCAGCTCGAAACCCGCCTCGCGCAAGGCGTCGCTGACGCGGGTGCGTTCGGCGACGACGGCATCGGTGCGGGCCAAAAGTTCGTCCGCGGCCTCCAGACTGGCGATGGCCGCGGCCTGCGACACGGTGGTGGCGCTGAACGGCACGTACACCTTGCCCAGGGCGGTGACGATCTCCGGGTCGGCCACGGCGTAGCCCACCCGCAGACCGGCCAGACCGTAGGCCTTCGAGAAGGTGCGCAGAACAACCACATTGCGGTGGGCCCGCACCAGCCCGAGGCTGTCGGGGACCCACCGGTCGCGGATGTACTCGACGTAGGCCTCGTCGAGGACGATCAGGATGTCGTCGGGCACCGCCGCCACGAATCGGGCCAGGGCCTCGGGGTCGACGACGGTGGAAGTCGGGTTGTTCGGGTTACACACGAAGATCAGCCGGGTGCGGTCGGTGACGGCCGCGAGCATCGCGTCGAGATCGTGAGTCTCGTCACGTAGCGGGACCGGCACGCCCGTCGCTCCCGCGGTGCGGATCTGCAACGGATAGATCTCGAAACTGCGCCATCCGTACACGACTTCGTCGCCCACGGTGGATGTGATTTGTATCAACTGCTGGCACAGGCTCACCGAACCGCAGCCGACGGCGATGTTCTCGGGCGCGAAATCGACATGCTTGGCGAGGTGTTCGCGCAGGTCAAGATAGCCGTTGTCGGGGTAGCGGTTGATGTTCTCGGTGGCCTTCAGGATCGCCTCGCGCACGCTGGGAAGCGGCGGATGCACGGTTTCGTTGCTCGCGATCTTGATTGCGCCCGGAACCGTTTTGCCTGGTGCGTACGCCGGAAGATCGGCCATTTCGGGGCGCAGACGGATACTCACTTGGCCAGAATAGGGGAGGCTGTGTACTGTGTGCCCTCGGCGGTTTCGGGCGACAGGACGGAGTCCGGTACCCTCACAGAAGTTCAAAGGAGGCGTGCCAGAGCGGCCGAATGGGACTCACTGCTAATGAGTTGTCCCCCTTACCGGGGACCGGAGGTTCAAATCCTCTCGCCTCCGCCACGGTTGACTTGTCAACCGCACAACTGAATAGCGCTAGGCGCCCGTAGCTCAACGGATAGAGCATCTGACTACGGATCAGAAGGTTAGGGGTTCGAATCCCTTCGGGCGCACCATTGATCACCTGTATCGACTCCCGAGGCCTAGGTAATACGCCCGGAGTCGCTGCTTTCGGGGCATGTTCGCTTGCCGACTTCGCCGGAAATCGCTGTGACTATCGTGTCCGCATGGTTCGGCGGGGGCAACAGGGTCGGCACGAGCTGCGCAAGGCACAGCGGGAAGCCAGCCGTCAGATTGAGTCTTCCCAGGGACAGTACGACGCAAAGCAGATGCGTCGACGGTGCGGGCCTCCAAGGCAGTGGGAATCACCTTACGACGAAGCCAATACCGTCCGTCTGCAATTTTTCCTGTGGAGATTCAACGGTCGGCTTGCCGACTTCGTGATCAATGTCCAAGTCCTCACCTCAGAGGGTTGGGAGACAGTCGAGTATTTCGATTGCTGCCACGGCCACTGCCATCTACACACGCAAAATGGCGAGGTCCCGCGAAGCTTTGTTCGGCTAGATTCGATCGACGACGTGCAGCTGGCTTTTGCGCAGGTTGAGGGGGAATCTCACACTCGTGCGCGTATCATCCGGGCGGAAGGTCCATAAGGGAGCATGTTGATGAGCGAATCCCGGCTCGACGCTTTCCGGCGTGAGGTGAACTGGCAGCTGGCGTGTGGCGCGCTGGCTGAGGTGGATCTTGAGGTCACGAACGATGACGGAGAGTTTCCTGTCATCGTCGCGCTCAGCGAGGAGCGATGGTCCACCGTGCTCGGCCGAATCCGCGCAGTTGGTGGGTACGCCAACCTGTTCGTCGAAGCTGAGGGTGGAAAAGTGTGGGCCGCCTCAGTGATCGGAACTGCCTGCGCGATCGGCGAACCTGAGCCTGATGACATTTTGACTGGTGACGACGCGCCTGGAGCCGACGCCACGGTCGGGATGTTTCTTGAATACGTTGTGCGTCGGCCGCACGGAGTGCAGGTCTCGGCCGCAATGGGGCACCCGGCCTGCGCACGCGATGCGCGTACGGTCGACTTCGCGGCGTCGTAGGCTTTAGATCTGTCTCATCGAGATCGACACCAGGGCTGTGCTCCGCGCGAGCCAACGACCCTGACGTCGATCTCGGCGCCGCGACGTCGGCGCCCTACTCCGAGGCGACCGCGGTCGCGATGTCGATGGCGATCTCCCGCAGGACGTCGTCGGTGACAAGCTGGCGTGCGGCCTGGCGGTCGAGCCGCAGCACCGAGATGAGCAGTTCGACGTGGCCGGCCACCTGAACCCGGGCCAGCTCCGGCGGTAGATGCAACCCGTGCTGTTCGGACAGGAAACGGCGCAGCACGGTCACACGATCGTTCATCCAGGGAGAGCGGTCGATGGCCGCGGCCGCCGTGGACTTCAGTTGCCCGGCGTAGCGGCGCTGCCGCCGTTGCGCGAAGACGCCGTGATGAACTTGGCGCGACCGGTCGCTGCGGCGGGTCCTGGCCCGCACGCCATCGTCACCGTGCGGTGAATCGCACCCGGTGAATGCCGCCGTGCGCATGACCCTGGCGGTTGCCATGGCGTGTCTGTGACCCATCGATTCCCGTACCTGCCGACATGTGGTTTGCCAGTTAACTTTACGGGACGGTCTCAGGTTCGGCCGTGACCTCAGGTCCAGAGGACGGCGATCCCGGCTGCGAGCAGCGGCAGTACACCGGCGGCGACGAACAGCGGCATGACCGGCCGACCGGTACGACGCTGCCGTGCCCGTCCGATGCCCAGCACCGCGCCGAGCGCGACGAGGATGACGAGCTTGGTGGCGAGCTTGGGGTAGTTCAGCTCGATGCCGGCCGGCCACGGCGCGGCCAGGGCCAGACCGGTGACAAGGGAGAGGGTGATGCCGTAATCCATCACCCGGGTGATCTCGAAACGGCGGGCCGCCGCCTCGGCCACCCAGGCGCCGACCATGACGGCGAAACCGATCAGATGCGCATAAACAACTACGTTGCGTAGTAGCTCCATGGGGGGAGTGTAGGACGTGGCGCCGGCCTCCCACGTGCAGACACGTCTGTCACGTAGGGTCGGCTGGATGCGGCTGCTGCTCATTGCCGACACTCATGTACCCAAGCGTGCCAAAGATCTGCCGGCTCAGGTGTGGGACGAGGTGGATCGGGCCGATGTCGTTGTCCACGCCGGTGATTGGGTGGACGTCGCCCTGCTCGACGCGCTGAGCGCGCGTGCGGCCCGCCTGATCGGCTGTTGGGGCAACAACGACAGGGCCGAACTCCGCAGGCGGCTCCCCGAGCGTGCCGACGTGACGCTGGACGGGGTGCGGTTGACCGTCGTCCACGAGACCGGTGCAGCCACCGGCCGGGAGGCCAGGATGGCGCGGGACTACCCCGGAACCGATGTCCTGGTCTTCGGGCACAGCCACATTCCGTGGGACACCACCGCGAAAACCGGCTTGCGCCTGCTGAATCCAGGGTCGCCGACCGATCGTCGACGCCAGCCGTACTGCACGTACATGACGGCGCGTATCAGTGCCGGTGTGCTGTCCGAGGTCAGTCTGCACCCACTCGAACGTTCGTGACGCGGACACCCTGAGGTGGCAGGCTCTTCGTATGGAGCAGAAGTCACCCGCCGCGGTCATCGAAGCCGCCCATCGTGAACATCTGAAGAGCCTGCCGTTCGAGGACACCCGTGATTTCGAGGACACCGACCGCGGCTTCATCGCGGCGCTGGTCCCGTGCGTAGTGAGATCCGCGGACGGAACGGTGGTGTGGGACAACGACGCGTATACGTTCCTCGAGGGCGATGCGCCGACGTCGGTGCACCCGAGCTTGTGGCGGCAGTCGCAGCTGTGCGCCAAACAGGGCCTGTACGAGGTTGTTCCAGGCATCTATCAGGTGCGCGGACTGGATATTTCGAACATCAGCTTCGTCGAGGGTGGCACCGGTGTCATCGTCATCGATCCGTTGCTCTCCACCGAGGTGGCCGCGGCGGCCTTGGGTCTGTACCGCGAACACCGCGGGGACCGGCCGGTGGTTGCCGTGATCTACACGCACAGCCACGGCGATCACTTCGGCGGAGTTCTGGGTGTCACCAACCAGGCCGACGTCGATGCGGGCAAGGTTGCGGTGCTGGCACCCGAGGGCTTCGTCGAACACGCGGTGCAGGAGAACGTCTATGCCGGGACGGCGATGACCCGGCGCGCCACCTACATGTACGGCATGGGGCTCTCGCGCGGGCCGCAAGGGCAGGTGGGCTGCGGGCTGGGGCAGGTGGGCTCGACGGGTGAGGTAGCGATGATCGTTCCGACGGTCGACATCCGCCGCACCGGTGAGACGCACACGATCGACGGTGTCGAGATCGAGTTCCAAATGGCGCCCGGCACCGAGGCGCCGGCCGAGATGCACTTCTACTTTCCCAAGTTCCGTGCGCTGTGTATGGCCGAGAATGCCACCCACAATCTGCACAACCTGCTGACCCTGCGCGGTGCGTTGGTGCGTGATCCGCACGCCTGGGCGGGTTACCTCACCGAGGCCATCGACACGTTCGCCGACCGCGCCGACGTCGTCTTCGCCTCGCACCACTGGCCTACCTGGGGCCGGGAGCGGATCGTGGAATTCCTGTCGTTGCAACGGGATCTGTACGCCTACTTGCACGACCAGACGCTGCGTCAGCTGAACCAGGGCTACACCGGAGCAGAGATCGCCGAGCAGTTCCAGCTGCCGCCCGCGCTGGAAAAAGCCTGGCACGCCCGCGGTTACTACGGGTCGGTCAACCACAACGTCAAGGCGATCTACCAGCGCTACATGGGCTGGTTCGACGGCAACCCCGGCCGGCTGTGGCCGCACCCGCCCGAAGCGCTCGCACCCCGCTACGTCGAGGCGATGGGCGGAATCGACCGGGTCGTCGAGCTGGCCCGTAAGGCGTTCGACGAGGGCGATTTCCGCTGGGCGGCAACGCTTCTGGATCACGTGATGTTCACCGATGCCGATCATGCCGACGCCCGGACGCTGTACGCCGACACCTTTGAGCAGCTGGCCTACGGCGCAGAGAACGCCACGTGGCGCAACTTCTTCCTCACCGGCGCCAAGGAACTGCGCGACGGCAAGGTCGGCACCGTCGGTCAGGTGACCGCGCCGACGATGCTCGCCCAGCTGAGTCCGGAGCAGATGTTCGACGTCCTCGCGATCAGCATCAATGGTCCGCGGGCGTGGGATCTCGATCTGGCCATCGACGTGACCTTCCTGGATGCCGCCGTCAACTACCGGCTGACCGTCCGCAATGGAGTGCTGGTCTACCGCAAAACCACGGCGGACGGAGCGAGTGCGCACGTCACCGTGACGCTGGCAAACAAGCTGCGGCTGCTGGCCGTCATCGCGGGTGACGCGACCTCACCCGGCCTGGAGGTCACCGGTGACGCTGAGGCCTTGCAGGCCCTGCTGTCGGCGCTGGACCGGCCGGATCCCAACTTCGACATCGTCACGCCGTGAGGTGAACGAAACCTTACATATATAGACACCAGGTAAAAATTCTCCACTTGTATTGACAAGTGTGGTGATGCGGACCACAGTATCCGCATGGGAAATCAGAGCTACGACGTCGTGGTCGTCGGCGCCGGCATCGTCGGTCTGGCGCACGCCTACCACGCGCATCAGCGCGGACTCAGCGTCGCCGTCGTCGACCACGCCGACGGCATCGTCGGTGCGTCGGTGCAGAACTTCGGCCATGCCTGCATCACTGCGCAGTCCGGTGTCGCGCGGGACTACGGCCGCACCGGGCGCCAGCACTGGCTCGACCTGTCGCGCAAAGCCGGCTTCTGGTCGGCCGAATCCGGCACCTTCGTGGTGGCGCGTCATGACGACGAACTTGCCGTGATGCGCGAGTTCGCCACTACCCGTGAGCCGTCCGAGGTGCGGTTGCTGAGCCGTGATCAGATCCTGGAGCGAATCCCGGTGGTTGGCGACCGCGTGACCGGTGGCATGTACCTGCCGAACGACCTGCAGGTCGACCCCCGCGCGGCGGCCCCGTCGATCGCCCGTTGGCTGGCCCACGAGGGGGTCGACTTCCATTGGCGCACTGCGGCTGTCGGTTTCGAACCCGGTGTCGTGCACACTTCACGCGCGCCGTTGCGGGCGACGACGACCTTCGTCACGGTCAACTACGACATCGACCGCCTCTTCCCGCACCTCGCCGAACGGGACGGCCTGCTGCGCTGCCGCCTGCACATGCTGCGGGCGCGCCTACCGCTGGCTTTCGCGCTGCCCGCACCGTTGTTCACCGGGTGGTCGTTGCTGCGCTACTCCGGTTTCGAGAACCTGCCCTCCACTGAGGCCGTCGCCCAGCGGCTGCGTGCCGAGCATCCCGACTATGTCGCGATCGACCTGCACCAGATGTACACCCCGCAGCCCGACGGCTCACTGCTGATCGGTGATACCCACTACCGCGACGTCTCCGCGCCGCCCTTCCAATCCGAAGAGGGGTTCGCCGTCCTCCTCGAAGAAGCCCGGAAACTGTTCGGAACCAAGGAGATCGACGTCTCCGAGCGCTGGCAGGGGATATACACGTCGGCGCCAGGGCAGGAGTTCCTGATCGAAGAGCCCATCGAGGGCACCCACGTCGTCACCGTCACCACCGGTATCGGCATGACCACCAGCATGGGCCTCGCCTACGACAGCGTCGAGAACGCGCTGACCCGCGACAAAGTCGTCGCACCCGCCTGAACGATCAAAGGAAAGGTTAAACCATTGAGTGCCAAAGCAACTGATTCAATCGGTCTGGTCGTGTTCGACA
Source organism: Mycobacterium sp. E802 (assembly GCF_001666875.1). Taxonomy (NCBI): domain Bacteria; kingdom Bacillati; phylum Actinomycetota; class Actinomycetes; order Mycobacteriales; family Mycobacteriaceae; genus Mycobacterium; species Mycobacterium sp. E802. The sequence continues at coordinate 35,279 of NZ_LZJD01000130.1, read as the reverse complement.
TGGCCGGGACCACTGTCGAGGACAGCGGGCTGGTGCAGCAGTCATTCCTGGCCGCCGACAGCCATGCCGGCCTGTCGAAGACGGAGGCCGATCGGCAGGAGATGCTGCGCTACGTCTCCGACACCATGGGGCAGTCCAAGATCATGGTGTTCCGTCACCTGGCCAAAGGAAACGAAGAGCAAGCCCAGGCCGCGAACAAGGAATTCGAGCGCTGCTACGCCCAATTGGTCTCCGAGGGTAACTGCAGTCCGATCCCCGGAGCCGAAGACGTCATCACCTCCTTGCGGTCGGCCGGGGTCAAGACCGCACTGACGACCGGCTTCGCCAAAGAAACCCAGTCGGCCATCATCGACGCGCTGGGGTGGCACAACCTCGCCGACGTGGTGCTCTGCCCGTCCCCGGGCGTGCGGGGCCGGCCGTATCCGGACATGCCGCTGACCGCGCTGATGCAGACCGAAACCGATTCGGTGCGTTCGATGATCGTTCTGGGCGACAGTTCCTCGGACGTCATCTGCGGGCTGCGCGCCGGGGCCCGCGCCTCGATCGGGGTGCTCACCGGTGCCCACAACCGGGCACAACTGTCCGAGGCGGGTGCCACGCACATCCTCGACAGCGTCGCCGATCTGCCCGCCCTGGTGGCCGCGCTGCGGTAGCTCACTGATCGCGCGGCGGTCGGTCGCAGGCCCCGCCTCCCGACCGCCGCAACCGCTTCTTCACGTCGTTCTCATCCGAGAAACCTGCGTGTGACGTTCGGCCAACTCACTCGGCTATCTGCCCCGGCCCGTCAGCACACCGTCTGCAGCACACCCACCAGAGGTGCATTCTCATGACCCAAGCAACGACTTCCACCGACCCGTCAACCGCTGTGCGCTACCGCCGTTGGCGGATACAGATCTTCGCCGTCACCTGGATCGCCTATGCCGGCTTCTATTTCACCCGACAGGCCTTCTCGGTGGCCAAACTGGGCATTCTCGAAGACCCGATTCTCAGCACCAGCCTGACCAAGAGCACCCTGGCCAACCTCGACGCCGCCTACCTCGCGGCGTATGCCGCCGGGCAGTTCGTCTGGGGCCAGGTTTCCGACCGGTTCGGTCCCCGGGTGGTGATCCTCGGTGGCCTGGCGATCTCGGCGGTCGCCACCGTGTTCATGGGCTTGCTGCCCGCGCTGGTGTTCCTGCTGCCGCTCATGATCGTCCAAGGGCTGGCCCAGTCCACCGGTTGGTCCCCGACGCTGAGCAACATGGCCCAGTTCTTCTCGATCGGAGAACGCGGCCGCGTGCTGGGCCTGTGGAGCACCAACTACGCATTCGGCGGTCTGGTGGCCGCTCCGGTCCTGGGGTGGGCCGCCTATGACGTCTTCGGCTCATGGCGGGCGGCGTTCTTCACCGGGGCTGCCGTGGTGGCCGGGGTGTTCGTCCTCGTCCTGATGCTCCAGCGCAACCGGCCGCAGGATGTCGGGCTGCCGCCGATCGAGGAGTACCGCGCGGGTCAGGATGCCCGAGAAGGCGTCGAACTCGACGACTCGCCCGACGCGGAGGCCGTCGCAGAACCGAAGGCGTCCTGGCGCGACTCGCTGTCGGTCGTGCTGCGTGACCGGATGGTGAGAACCCTTGGTGCGTCGTATTTTCTGCTGAAACCGGCGCGGTACGCGATCTTGCTGTGGGGCCCGGTGATCGTCGCCGAACGTCTCGCCGACGGGGACAAGTTCCAGGCCGTGACGATCCCGGTGGCATTCGGCGTCGCCGGCGTCGTCGCCCCGATCCTGCTGGGCCGGATCTCCGACCGGGTGTTCAGTGCACGGCGCGTGCCCGCCTGCGTGATCAGCCTGGGGATCCTGGTGGCGGTGCTGGCCTTGTTTGGCCCGCTGACCGCGACCGGAAACGCCTGGGTCATGGTGATCGTGCTCGGCGTGATCGGCCTGAGCGTCTACGGCGCCGACGCGATGATCTCCTGCGTCGCGGCGGTCGACTTCGGAACCTCCAAGCATGCCGGCACTGCGGCCGGGTTCATCAACTGCTGCGGTTCGGTCGGCGCGATCCTGGGTGGGTTGCTCCCCGGCTACCTCGGCACCTCGGCCCTGTTCTACGGATTTGCCGGTGCTGCACTGCTTTCCATGCTGCTGCTCCTGCCGCACTGGAACCGGATGCCGGCCGCGGACTAACCGGCGGGCGAGAACTTGGTGCGCGCGTTGACGATGCTGAACATGACCATGTCGGGGCGGTACCGGTCGTCGGCACATTCGAACACCACGCCATGCTGATCGCGGGAGACCCGACGCTCACGCAGAAGCGGGCTGCCGGGCGGGATTCCGAGGTTGGCGGCGTCCTCGGGCCCGGCGGCCACTGCGTCGAGCACGTGCTCCATCGAGTCGAAGTACACGCCACGGCCGGCCAGGTAATCGGTCATCGAGCCGGAGTCCGTGTCGAACTCGAACAGCATCGAACCCACGGAGTCGATGAACGTGCTGCGCTCGATCATCGCCGGTTCACCGTCGAGAAGCCGCACCCGCAGCACGTCGACCACGAAGTCCTCAGCCGTCAAACCCAAAGCCTCGATTGCGGTTTCGGACGGGCGGCGCCGGGCCACCTCGATCGTGCGGTTACCTGCGGTGCGTCCGGCGCGCTCGGCCCACTGGGTGAACGGGGTGAACGTGTCCAGGGTCTGGGTGGCGTCGTGGCTGCGCACCACCGCGGGTTTGCCGCGGGACACCCGGATCAGCCCTTCGTTCTTCAGCGTGGCCAGGGCCTGGCGCACCGGCCCGCGGGATACGTCGAACTCGGCACACAGCGCGCTCTCGGCGGGCAGCGGCTGACCGATGGCGTAGTCCCGCCGTCTGATGCGCCGGCGAAGTTCGGCCGCGACGTGTTCGTGGCGCGACCGCGGCTCCGACATCGCTCCACCCTCCGGTCAGGTTGTCATGACAAGTTTGCTGTCTGAGTCACCATACCGTGCGCGGCTCAGGGCAGGCCGCCATCCACCCGCAGGATCGAACCGGTGGTGAAGCTCGACGCGTCCGACATCAGAAACAGTGCCGCACCGACGATTTCGGGCGGATTGCCGACCCGCTGCAAAGCCAGGTGGCCGAACGGCTCACCGGTCATGTCCCAGGACTTGCTGACGTCGGTGAGGAACGGTCCGGCCATCAGAGTGTTGACCCGCACGGTCGGACCGAAGGCCTTGGCCAGCCCTTCGGTCATAGCGTTCAACCCGGCCTTGGCCGCGGCGTACGGCAGCATGTACTGGTCGGGGCGCAGGGATCCGGACGAGCTGACGTTGATAATCGCGCCGCCGCCGTCGGCCACCATGCGCTCACCGAGCAACGCCGAGAGCCGGAACGGCCCTTTGAGATTCAGGTTGAACACCGAGTCGAAGAGTTTCTCGGTCACCGCGCCCAACGATTCGTACAGCGGTGACATCCCCGCGTTGTTGACCAATACGTCGACCTTCCCGAACCGGTCATAGGCGGCCTCGACCAACCCGTCGAGTTGATCCCACCGGCCCACATGCACGGCATACGGCAGGGCGGCCCGACCCGTGGCGGCCACGATCTCCTCGGCCGTGGTGACACAGGAATCCAGGTTGCGGCTCGCGATCACCACATCGGCGCCGCAGCGCGCCGCCCCCATCGCGATCTCCCGGCCGAGGCCCCGGCTGCCACCGGTGACCAGGACGACCCGGCCGCTCAGATCGAACAACTCGTCGGCGTATCCCATGTTGACCCTCTCCGGCCGTCGCGCACCGCGGCCCTATGGTGGCACGGTGCAACTGCTTCTGGTCCGACATGCTCTACCGCTGCGCAGCGAGCCGGGTCAAGGGTCCGACCCCGACCTGTCGCCGGACGGTCTCGCCCAAGCCGAGCGCCTTCCGGCCGCGCTGTCCCGGTTCCCGGTCAGCCGGCTGGTCAGCAGCCCGCAGCGGCGCGCCATCCAGACCGCCGGACCGCTGTCGAAGGCACTGGGCCTGCCGGTCGATGTCGACGAGCGACTCGCCGAGTACGACCGCGACATGTCGCATTACGTCCCGATCGAGGACATCGCCAAGGAAAACCCCGAGGAATTGGCCCGCCTGGCCAGCGGTCACCTGCCCAGCAGCGTGGACGAGACGGCGTTTCTGGCGCGCATTGGTGCCGCCGTCGAGGACCTGGTCACCGCAGGCAGCCATGACGAGACGGTCGCGGTGTTCAGCCACGGCGGGGTGATCAATGTGTTGCTGCACCGGATCCTGCAGACCGAGCGGTTGCTGTCGTTCCATGTGGACTACGCCTCGGTGACCCGGGTGCTGTCGTCGCGCTCGGGGCGGCTGGCCGTCGCGTCGGTCAACGGCACCGAACATGTATGGGATCTGCTGCCGAGAAATCTAACCTGGTAAACAAAGACCGTGACGAATCTCGAGGGGCTCGACCTCATCGCCCTGGACCGGCACCTGCGTTCCGAGGGCATCGCCCGCAGCGGTGAGCTCCGCGCTGAACTCATCGCCGGCGGCCGATCCAACCTCACCTTCCGGGTGTACGACGACGCCTCGGCGTGGGTGCTGCGCCGTCCGCCGCTGCACGGTCTGACTCCCTCGGCACACGACATGGCCCGCGAGTACAAGGTGGTGGCGGCGCTGGCCGGTACCGCCGTCCCCGTCGCCCGCGCGGTGACCATGCGCAACGACGACTCGGTGTTGGGGGCGCCGTTCCAGATGGTCGAGCACGTCGAGGGCCGGGTGGTGCGCACCGCCCCAGAACTCGAAGCGTTGGGGGATCAGAGCGTGATCGACGGCTGCGTCGACGCGCTGATCCAGGCGCTGGCCGACCTGCACGCGGTCGATCCGGCCGAGGTCGGCCTCGGAGACTTCGGCAAACCCGACGGCTACCTGGCCCGCCAGGTGCGCCGCTGGGGCTCGCAGTGGGACCTGGTCCGGTTACCCGACGATCCGCGCGACGACGACGTCAAACGCCTGCATCAGGCGCTGTCCGAGGCGGTTCCGCCGCAGAGCGGCACCTCGATCGTGCACGGGGACTACCGGATCGACAACACGATCCTCGACGCCCAGGACGCCACCGTGGTGCGCGCGGTGCTCGACTGGGAAATGTCGACCCTCGGTGACCCGCTGTCCGACACCGCGCTGATGTGTGTGTACCGCGACCCGATGTTCGGCCACGTCCATGCCGACGCCGCCTGGACCTCCGAGTTACTGCCCACGGCCGACGAACTGGCCAACCGGTACGCCAAGGTGTCCGGGCGCGAGCTGGCGCACTGGGACTTCTACATGGCGCTGGCCGATTTCAAGCTGGCCATCATCGCCGCCGGCATCGACTATCGACGGCGCGAGGGGGCCGACGGCCCCGAGCATGTCGGCGAGGCCGTGGCACCTCTGATCGCGGCGGGCCTGCGCGCCGTGGGCTAGCGTCAGCCGCGCTGGGCGGCCTTGAAATTCTTCTTGGCGGCCCGGCGCAACTGGAAGATCCGCGCCGACCCGGCGGCCACGGTCAACAACCCGCCGGCCACCGCCGCGCCCAAGATGGCCACGCCCGTCGGCAACGACCAGTGCCAGCCGAGGAACGTCAGCGGCACCGGCTCGGTGTTCTGCGCGATGAAGATCAACAGCACGATCAGCACCAGGAAACCCAGGATCAGTGCTGTCCACAAGGCCGCGGCGCGGGTGAGCTTGGGTTCGGTGGCCTTACCGGATTTGGCAGGCGTTTTGCCGGGCTCGGGTTTGCCGTCGTCGGGCAGTGGCGTACCCGGTGTGTACGGCGCCGGCTCTGGCAAATCGGGCGATACAGGTTGATCGCTGGTCATTCTGCCATCTTTGCCCCTAACGGCGGCAAAGCAAACACCCCGAGGTAAAGCGGGCGGCATGTCGGGTGTGGGCGTTAGGGTCGTCAGTGGCTGATCGTCGAGCCGCCGTCGCCGAAAGGACGCGCCTGTGCCGCGCAGAACCCTGGCCACCGCGATGACCCTGCTCGCCCTGGTGCTGCCGTGGGCTGTGGCGTGCGGCAGCGCGAATCCGCTGGGTGGTGGAGAGATCTCGGGTGATCTGTTGACGATCACCGTCGGGTCTGCCGACTTCCCGGAGTCCAAGATCGTCGCCGAGATCTACGCCCAGGCCTTGGAGGCCAACGACTTTCAGGTCCGCCGACAGTTCGGCATCGGCAGCCGGGAGACGTATGTGCCTGCGGTGCAGGATCACTCGATCGATCTGATTCCCGAATACACCGGCAACCTGCTGCAGTATTTCGACGAGCACACCACCGCCACCACCCCGGACGCCGTGCTGCTGGCCCTGTTCAAGGCGTTGCCCGGGGATCTGTCGATCCTGTCGCCCTCACCGGCCGAGGACAAGGACACCCTGGCCGTCACCGCCGAGACCGCCCAGCGCTGGAATCTGAAGACGATCGCGGACCTGGCCGCCCATTCGGCCGAGGTGAAAGTCGGTGCACCGTCGGAATTCCAGACCCGTCAGACCGGTCTGGTCGGCCTGAAGTCGCGGTACGGCCTCGACATCGCCCCGGCCAATTTCGTCGCGATCAGCGATGGCGGCGGCCCGGCCACCGTGCAGGCACTCAACAGCGGCGCCGTCACCGCGGCGAACATCTTCAGCACCTCACCGGCGATCGAGCAGCACAATCTGGTGGTCCTGGAAGATCCGAAGAACGCCTTCCTGGCCGCCAACGTGGTGCCGTTGGTCGCCTCGCAGAAGAAGTCGGACGAACTCAAGACCGTGCTCGACGCGGTGTCGGCCAAACTCACCACCGAAGCATTGATCGAACTGAACACCGCAGTAGAGGGCAACGCCGGCGTCGACCCGGACGAGGCCGCCGAAAAGTGGGTGCGGGACAACGGTTTCGACAAGCCGGTGACCAGATGATCAGCTTCGAGAACGTCACCAAGCAGTATCCCGACGGCACCGTCGCCGTCGACAATCTCAATCTCGAAGTGGCACAGGGCACGTTGACGGTCTTCGTCGGACCGTCAGGCTGCGGCAAGACGACCTCGATGCGGATGATCAACCGGATGATCGATCCGACGTCGGGCACCGTCACCGTCAACGGGGACGACATCAGCACCGTCGACCCGGTCAAGCTGCGGCTCGGTATCGGCTATGTGATCCAGAGTGCCGGGTTGATGCCGCACCTGCGGGTGGTGGACAACGTCGCGACGGTTCCGGTGCTGCGGGGTGAATCCCGGCGCAGCGCCCGCAAGGCCGCGATCGGGGTGATGGAGCGGGTGGGGCTGGACCCGAAACTGGCTGACCGTTACCCGGCGCAGCTGTCCGGCGGGCAGCAGCAGCGCGTCGGGGTGGCCCGGGCCTTGGCCGCCGACCCGCCGATCCTGTTGATGGACGAGCCGTTCAGCGCCGTCGACCCGGTGGTGCGGGAGGATCTTCAGACCGAGATCCTGCGGTTGCAGAGCGAACTGCGCAAGACGATCGTGTTCGTCACGCACGACGTCGACGAGGCGATCAAACTCGCCGACCTGGTGGCCGTCTTCGGTCGCGGGGGAGTGCTGCAGCAATACGATTCGCCCGGCCGGCTGTTGTCCAATCCGGCCAACGATCTGGTGGCCGGGATCGTCGGCGCCGACCGCGGCTACCGCGGGTTGCAGTTCTTCCATGCCACCGGGCTGCCGTTGCACACCATTCGTCATGTCGCCGAGGCCGAACTCGACGGGCTGCAGCTCGGTCCTGCGGACTGGGTGCTGATCACCAGGCCCGACGGCTCCCCGTACGGCTGGGTGAACGCCGAGGGCGTCACCGTGCATCGGGCCGGAAAATCGTTGTACGACAGCACGATTGCCGGAGGTTCGCTGTTTCGGCCGGACGGCACCCTGCGTCAGGCGCTGGACGCGGCACTGTCCTCACCCTCGGGCCTGGGTGTCGCCGTCGACGCCGACGGGCAGGTGATCGGCGGCGTGCGGGCTGAAGACGTGCTGGCAGCCCTGAAGACTCAACGGCAGATCCCGGCATTGGAGCCGTGATGCGGTACCTGCTGAACCACCTCGACGACCTGTGGACACTGACGGTCGTGCACCTGCGGTTGTCGCTCGTGCCGATCGTGCTCGGTCTGCTGATCGCGGTCCCGTTGGGCGCGGCGGTTCAGCGCACCACGACGCTGCGGCGTCTGACCACCCTGACCGCCAGCATCATCTTCACCATCCCGTCGCTGGCATTGTTCGTGGTGCTGCCGCTGGTCATCCCGACCCGCATCCTGGACGAGGCCAATGTCATTGTGGCGCTGACGCTTTACACCACGGCCCTGTTGGTGCGGGCAGTTCCGGAGGCGCTCGACGCGGTAGGAGAGCCGGTGCGTGACGCCGCCACCGCGATCGGTTACCGGCCATTGGTACGGATGCTCAAGGTGGAACTTCCGCTGGCCATCCCGGTGCTGGTGGCCGGTCTGCGGGTGGTCGCCGTCACCAACATCTCGATGGTGTCGGTCGGTTCGGTGATCGGCATCGGGGGTCTGGGCACCTGGTTCACCGAGGGCTATCAGTCCAACAAGAGCGACCAGATCATCGCCGGGATCATCGCGATCTTCGTGGTGGCCATCGTCATCGACACGCTCATCATGCTCACGGGACGGGCGATCACACCGTGGACCCGCACCGCGCGCGGCCCGCGAACTCCCCGGATTCGGGCCGCGGCATGAACTTTCTGCAGCAGGCCCTCGACTTCATCTTCACCGCCGCCAATTGGGCCGGGCCCGCCGGCCTCGGTGCCCGTCTGCTCGAGCACCTCGAGTACACCGTCGTCGCGGTGGTGGCCTCGGCGCTGATCGCGATTCCCGTCGGCCTGCTCATCGGGCACACCGGGCGGGGCACCTTCCTCGTCGTCACCGGGGTCAATGCGTTGCGCGCGCTACCCACCCTCGGTGTGCTGTTGCTCGGCGTGCTGTTGTGGGGGCTCGGGCTGGTGCCGCCGACGGTCGCGCTGATGCTGCTGGGTATCCCGCCGCTGCTGGCCGGCACCTATGCCGGCGTCGCGAATGTCGATCCCACCGTGGTGGACGCGGCCCGGTCGATGGGCATGACCGAACGCCGGGTGCTGCTGCGGGTCGAGGTGCCCAACGCGCTGCCGCTGATCCTGGGCGGGCTGCGCACCGCGACGTTGCAGATCGTGGCGACCGCGACGGTGGCTGCCTACGCCAGCCTCGGTGGGCTCGGCCGGTATCTGATCGACGGGATCAAGGTGCGCCAGTTCCACGTCGCGTTGGTGGGTGCGCTCATGGTGACCGCGCTGGCCCTGATCCTCGATGCCGCACTTGCGTTCGCGGTGTGGCTGTCGGTGCCCGGTCGTGGCCGGTTGGGAGGATGGCGCCGGATGCCGCAGCCGTTGCTCGACGACGAGGTGGTGCTCGACTCGAGGTCCGCGCGGGCCGACCGCGGGAGTTCTGGACTCGACTACAACGGCCGAGCGGCGTCGCATACGGTAGGAGGGTGAGTGACCAGAAGGACAGTGCCTGGCCTGCGGTGTTGACGTGGCGGGCGCACGAGGAACCTCGGATGGAATCGGTTCGGGTTCAGTTGTCGGGCAACCGGATCAAGGCGTACGGCCGGATTGTGGCTGCCGCCACCGAGGCTCACCCGGCGTTCTCTGCTTCCTATGACCTGGTCACCGATGAGACGGGCGCCACCAAGCGGCTCTCGCTGTCGGTCACCCTGGCCGAGCGCGAGCGTCAGCTCTCCATCGCGCGTGACGAGGAGAACATGTGGCTGGTGCAGGATCACAACCAGACCAAACGGTCGGACTTCGGTGGTGCGCTCGATGTCGACGTCGTGTTCAGCCCGTTCTTCAACGCACTGCCGATCCGGCGGACCGGCCTGCATCAGCAAGCTGAGACGGTGACCGTCCCGGTGGTCTATGTGCGGTTGCCGGACTTCTCGGTGGAGCCGGCCAACATCACGTACCGCAGTACCGGCGAGCCCGGGGCCGGGATGAAGCTGCACTCGCCGATCGCCGACACCACCATCACGGTGGACGCCGACGGCTTCATCCTGGATTACCCAGGACTGGCTGAGCGGATCTGATCACCCCGCCGGCGCGTCCGGCGGCCGCCAACTCGGCGCGCCAGTTGTTGACGCCGACCACCGTGGTGATGATCTCGGGCCGGCTGAAGCTGTCATAACGCATGCGGGCGGCGTGACCCGTCTCGACCAGATCGGCCACCGAGCCCGTGGCCGCCAACGTGTCCTTGGCGCGGGTGAGCAGTTCGATGCCGTGCTCCAAGGCGGGCAGTAGTTGGTCGGCATTGGCCTCACACATGGCGCGCACCAGGTCGGGTGCGCTGGCCGCCACCCGTGTGCCGTCACGGAAAGAGCCGGCCGCCAGCGCGAAGGCCAGCGGCACCTCGCCGGCGATCTGGGCCAGCGTTTCGGCGAACATGTGCGGCAGGTGGGAGATGGTGGCCGCGGCGGCGTCGTGCTCATCGGAGCGGGCCGGCACCACGACCGCGTGGCAATCCAGCGCCAGCTGCGCGACCAGTGTCCACACTTTCGCGTCGACGTGATCGTCGACGCTGACCACCCACGGCGCGCCGGTGAACAGCTTCGCGTCGCCGGCCGCCCAGCCCGAGTGCGCGGTGCCCGCCATCGGATGGCCGCCGACGAAGTTCGGCAGCAATCCGAACCTGCCGACCTCTTCCAGGACTGCGCCCTTGACACTCGTGACGTCGGTCAGCGGGCACTGCGGCGCGGTATCGCGGACGTGCTCGAGCAGCTGCGGCAGCGCGGGCATCGGCACGGCCAGCACGATCAGGGCGTTGCGGTCGGCGGCCCGGCGCAGCGCCTCGCCGAGGTTCTCGGTGGCGTCGAAACCGTCGAACTTCGCGGCCGCGACGGCTTCCACCGACCGGTTGTAGCCAAAAACCTCACGGCCGGTCCGGGCGGCGGCGCGCATGAGGGAACCGCCGATGAGGCCGAGACCCAGCACGCACACGGGTGTGTTCGTCACGCTTCAAGGTTGGCATACCGGTGCTGGTGGTGCCGAGGGTGATCCCTGGTCAAAAACGCTGGTCGGCGACTACCGTAGGCGGGCATGGGAGCACAGCGTGCGCCGGCAGACCTGCCCGATGGCTTCGGGGTGGCCGTTGTTCGTGAGGACGGCAAGTGGCGGTGTGCCCCCATGCGGTCCTCCTCGCTGAAGAGCTTGACTGCCGCGGAGACCGAGCTGCGTGAACTGCGCAGCTCCGGTGCGGTCTTCGGGCTGCTCGACGTCGATGACGAATTCTTCGTGATCGTTCGGCCGGCACCTGGGCGGACCCGGCTGCTGCTGTCGGATGCCACCGCCGCGCTGGACTACGACATCGCCGCCGAGGCCTTGGAGAACCTCGACGCCGACCTCGAAGAAGAGGACCTCGAGGACACAGACCCGTTCGAGGAGGGCGATCTGTCGGTGCTGTCCGACATCGGTCTGCATGAGGATGTGCTCGGCGTGATCCTGTCCGAGATCGACCTGTACGCCGATGAGCAGATCGGCCGGATCGCCCGTGAGATGGGCTTCGCCGATGAGCTGGCCGCGGTGCTCGACCGGCTGGGACGGTGAGGGCCTCAGACGAGGCCTTGATCCGCAGCGCGCTGGAAGCTGCGCGTACCGCCGGCCCGCGCGATGTGCCGATCGGCGCAGTGGTGTTCGCGGCCGACGGCACCGAGCTGGCCCGGGCCGCCAACGTCCGTGAGGCCATCGGGGATCCGACCGGGCATGCCGAGATCGTGGCGATGCGCGAGGCCGCCCGGGTGCTCGGCGACGGGTGGCGGTTGGAAGGTGCGACGCTGGCGGTGACCGTCGAACCGTGCACGATGTGCGCGGGCGCGTTGGTGTTGGCCCGGGTGGCGCGGGTGGTGTTCGGCGCGTGGGAACCCAAGACCGGGGCGGTCGGCTCGCTGTGGGACGTGGTGCGTGATCGCCGGCTCAATCACCGTCCCGAGGTGGTCGGCGGGGTGCTGGCCGACGAGTGCGCGGGGTTGCTGGAGGAGTTCTTCGCGGCCCAGCGGTGAGACCCTCGCCGAGCGTGAAGTTGATTGCGAGTTTTCGCCCGTTCTTCGCCATCTTCTTCACACTCGCGGACCGAGTGTGAGCGCCGGAGGCACGATTAGGGCTTGACGGCCCTCTCCCGGTAAGCTGCCACACGGTGGCGTGTCCGAGCGGCCTAAGGAGCACGCCTCGAAAGCGTGTGACGGGTAACCCCCGTCCGAGGGTTCAAATCCCTCCGCCACCGCCATAGAAACCCGCACCTGTTCTCGCAGGTAGCGGGTTTTTTGCGGTGCGGCGGCTTCGGGGTGGCACCACGATCCTGTGGACTGTGTGTGGCGCTGGACCTCCTCGGCGGACTCTCCCTCACGTCCCGCTCACCGGCGACAACCGCAACACCGGGATGGTCCGGATCCCTTCGGTGCGTCGTTCGTAGGTGTCCCACCCCTTGTTCAACCGGTCGGCGGCCAGGGCATAGAGCCGGTCGCGGTCGGCACCGGTGGCCTCTCGCGCCATGAACGCCCCGCCGCGTGGCCCGATGTGCAGCTCGCATTCCGGGTGCGCGAGCAGGTTGTGATACCAGCCTGGGTGCTTGCCACCGCCGTAGTTCGAGGCGATCAGCACGACGTCGTCGCCGTCGGTGAAATACGCCAGCGGGGTTTCATACTTCTTGCCGCTGCGGGCTCCGGTGGCGGTGAGGACCAGTACCGGGATGCCCACGCTCAACCGCACCCGCCCATGCGTCGCCTTCATCACCGGCGCCTCCAGCGGCACCACGAACCGTCGCCACAGCGCCGCGGCCTTTTCCGTGGTGAACACCTTGCCGCCGGTCCACCAGGCGAGCTGCCGTTTCCAGCGGGGCCGAGCCCGAAGGTCGACCCGGGGGATGCCGTTGAGGGAGCCGGTCATGCCGCCGCGATCGGGAACGGGTTGGCGAGAAGTAGGGCCCGGCATGGATAGATCTTGAGCGCCTCACGGCGTCGACGCATGAGTAGCCGGCTACTTGTTTTGCCTGGTTTTGGCCGCGTTGAATGTGTTCATGGAACTGATGTCGCCGACCGATTCGATGTTTCTGATCGCCGAGACCCGGGAGCATCCGTTCCACGTCGGCGGCCTCGCGCTCTACGAACCTCCGGCCGGCGCGGACCGCGAATTCGTGCGGGAGTTGCACGAGGACATGGTGGCCCACACGGAATTCGAGCCGGTGTTCCGCAAGCACCCGGCCACGATCCTCGGTGGGATCGCCAACGTCGGCTGGACCTACGACGACGACGTCGACCTGGACTACCACCTCCGCCGCTCGGCGCTGCCGACCCCGGGCCGGGTGCGGGATCTACTGGAGCTGACGTCGCGGCTGCACGGTGGCCTGCTCGACCGGCACCGTCCGCTGTGGGAGGCGCACCTGATCGAGGGGCTCGCCGACGGCCGGTTCGCGGTGTACACGAAGATGCACCACTCGTTGATCGACGGAGTGTCGGCGCTCAAGTTGCTGATGCGCACGCTGTCGGAAGATCCGGCCGACACCGAGGTGCGGGTGCCGTGGGCGGTGCCGCGCAAGAAGCGTCCGCGCGAGAGTGCGTCATTGAGGCAAACCGCCTCGGATGCGCTCGGCTCGGTCGCCGGGTTGGCACCGTCGACGGTCAAGCTGGCCCGCTCGGCGCTGCTGGAGCAGCAGCTCACGTTGCCGTTCGCGGCACCCAAGACCATGTTCAACGTCAAGATCGGTGGCGCGCGCCGGGTGGCGGCGCAGTCGTGGCCGTTGGAGCGGTTCCAGCGCATCTCGCGGGCCGCCGGTTTCACCGTCAACGACGTGGTGCTCGCGGTGTGCGCCGGGGCGTTGCGGGCCTACCTGTTGGAGCAGGATGCACTGCCCGACCGATCGCTGATCGCGATGGTGCCGGTAAGTCTGCGCGCCGAGCACGAGGCCGACGCCGGAGGCAATATGGTCGGCACGGTGCTGTGCAATTTGGGCACCGACCTCGAGGATCCGGCGGACCGGCTCACGGCGGTCGGCGAGTCGATGCGCGGCAACAAGCAAGTGTTCTCGGAGTTGCCGCGGGTTCAGGCCCTGGCACTGTCGGCGATGATGATCGCCCCACTCGGCCTCAATGCGTTCCCCGGTTTCGTCAAGGCCACGTCGCCGCCGTTCAACCTCGTCATCTCCAATGTGCCGGGCCCGCGAAACCCCTTGTACTGGAAGGGCGCCCGGCTCGACGGCAACTACCCACTGTCGATCGCGCTGGACGGGCAGGCTATGAACATCACGCTGGCCACCAACGCCGACAATCTGGATTTCGGCCTGGTCGGTTGCCGGCGCAGTGTGCCCCACCTGCAGCGGATGCTCAGCCATCTGGAGGATTCCCTCAAGGCCCTTGAGGTGGCGACGGGCTCCTGACCCAAAGGCGCAATGGGTAGACCAAATAGTGTTCCTCGCGCAAAATGGTCTCCCGTGACGGACGACGGCGGTGCCTACCTCGGCAGGATGCGGATCCTGGATGCGAAACCGGTGAACCTCGACGGGTTCAGCGTCGCGAATCCCGATCTCGGTCTGGCCGCGATGGCCAGTCCGAACGATCCGGAACCGTCGCTGGTCATCGTCGACGGACAGGTCGTCGAGATGGACGGCAAAGCCGTGGCGGACTTCGACGTGATCGACGAGTTCATCGCCCGCTACGGACTGGACCTCGATGTCGCGGCGGAAGCGATGGCGCTCAGCGATGTCGAGCTGGCCCGGATGACCGTCGACCTCAACGTGCCGCGCGCCGAGGTGGTGCGGCTGATCGGCGGGACCACCCCGGCCAAGCTGACCAAGGTCATCGCGCTGCTCAGCCCGGTCGAGATCCAGATGGCGATGGCCAAGATGCGGGTCCGGCGCACTCCCAGCAACCAGGCACACGTCACCAATCAGCTCGACGATCCGATGCTGATCGCCGCCGACGCGGCCAGTGCGGTGGCCTACGGGTTCCGTGAGGTGGAGACGACGGTGCCGGTGCTCGGCGACGCGTCGTCGAATGCCGTTGCGCTGCTGATCGGTTCGCAGGTCGGCGTTCCCGGCGCGATGGCACAATGTGCGATCGAGGAGGCGCTGGAGCTGCGGCTCGGCATGCGCGGGCTGACCAGCTACGCCGAGACCATCTCCATCTACGGCACCGAGCAGGTGTTCGTCGACGGTGACGACACCCCGTTCTCCAAGGCGATCCTGACGAGCGCCTACGCCTCGCGCGGTTTGAAGATGCGCGTCACCAGCGGTGGTGGCGCCGAGGTGTTGATGGGGGCGGCCGAGAAATGCTCGATCCTCTACCTGGAGTCGCGCTGCGTGTCGCTGGCTCGCGCCCTGGGCGCGCAAGGCGTGCAGAACGGCGGCATCGACGGGGTCGGGGTGGTGGCCTCGGTACCCGAGGGCATGAAGGAACTGCTCGCCGAGAACCTCATGGTGATGATGCGGGATCTGGAATCGTGTGCCGGTAACGACAACCTGATCTCCGAATCCGACATCCGCCGCAGCGCGCACACCCTGCCGGTGCTGCTGGCCGGTGCAGATTTCATCTTCTCGGGCTTCGGCTCCATTCCGCGCTACGACAACGCGTTCGCGCTGTCCAACTTCAACTCCGACGACATGGACGATTTCCTTGTCCTGCAACGGGACTGGGGAGCCGACGGCGGACTGCGCACCGTGACGCCGGGGCATCTGGCCACGGTGCGACGACGCGCGGCGACGGCCGTGCAGGCGGTGTACCGCGACCTCGGCCTGGCCGATTTCGACGACAGCCACATCGAGGAAGTGGTGGTCGCCAACGGCTCGCGTGATCTGCCGCCCGGCGATCCGAAGGCCGTCGCGGAGGCAGCCAACGCGATCGAGGCCAAGCAACTCACCGTGTTCGACGTCGTCGCGTCGCTGCACCGCACCGGCTACACCCAAGAAGCCGAGGCCATCATGCGGCTCACCGCCGAACGGTTGCGCGGCGATCAGCTGCAGACGTCGGCGATCTTCGACGAGAGCTTCCGGGTGCTGTCGAAGATCACCGATCCGAATGACTATGCCGGTCCGGGAACGGGTTACACGCTCACCGACGAGCGCCGCGCCGAGATCGACAACATCCGCCAGCAGCGCAGCGCCGCCGAACTCACCACCGATCAGGCCGAGCATGCCGGCCACCTCGTGGTCACCGACGTCGAACCGGCCCGCCAGGGCAGCGACCCCCGTGAGGTGGTCATCGGGCTGTCACCGGCGCTGGGCCGCAGTGTCTGGCTGAGCCTGTGCGGCCTGCCGATCGGCGAGGTCATCCGACAGCTGTGCGCCGGCCTGGAGGAGGAGGGCTGCGTGCCGCGGTTCGTCCGGGTGCGCTCGACGATCGACGTCGGACTCATCGGCCTGACCGCGGCCAAGCTGTCGGGCTCGGGCATCGGAATCGGATTGCAAGGCAAGGGAACCGCGCTCATCCACCGGCGGGATCTGGCGCCGCTGGCCAACCTCGAGTTGTTCAGCGTGGCCCCGCTGCTGACCGCGCGTAATTACCGCGAACTCGGCCGTAACGCCGCCCGGCACGCCAAGGGCATGGCGCCGGTGCCCATCCTCACCGGCGGCACCGACGAGTCGATCTCGGCCCGCTATCACGCCCGGGCGGTGGCTCTGGTGGCGTTGGAGCGTGAGGCGAGCGAGCCGGGACAGCCCCCGGTGACCGTGGAGGTGCGACGGGCATGAGCGAGCAGAGATTCACCGTCGCCGCCGCCGTCGACGGCAAGCTCGACCTGTCGGATCTGCGGATGGACCCGGCGGTGCTGGCCCATCAGGCCGTCGTGGCCGAGGAGCACGGCAATCCGCAACTCGCCGAGAATTTCCTGCGCGCAGCCGAATTGGCGATTATCGACGACGAAGAGGTGATGGGCCTGTACGAGGCGCTGCGGCCGCACCGTTCCACCGCCGCCGAACTCGACGCGCTGCAGGCCTCGCTGGAGAGCCGAGGCGCAGCCCGCTGTGCGGAACTCGTGCGCCAGGCGGCTGCGGTCTACGCCCGCCGAGGCCTGTTGCGGTGACCCCGACCGGACGCGTGGTCGCCGGGATCGACGTGGGCAACCACACCACCGAGATCGTCCTGGCCCGGATTGTCGATGGTCGGGTCGAGCCGATCACCCACGGCCAGGCGCCGACCCGGGGCCGCAAGGGGTCTCGGGAGTCGCTCGAGGGGGCGGCCGCGCTGCTGCACCGCATCGAGGTCGACGCCGGGATCGTCGCCGACGAACTGGTGCTCTCGGCCATCCGGCCGGTCGACACCGAGACCGCACCGCTGGCTCCCGCACCATCGCCACGCGCACCGGTACGAAGCCTGCGCAAACCCGACGCCAGCACCCCGGCCGGCACCGGTTACGCGGTGGGCCGGCACGTCCCGCTGCAGCACCTCACCGGGCAGCCTTACGAGGGCCCGGTGATCGTCTCGGTGGATGCCGACACCGACTTCGAAGTGGCCGCCGCCGGGATCACCGACGCCGTCGATCGGGGGTGGACCGTCGTCGGTGTGCTGGCTGCCCAGGACGATGCGGTGTTGATTCGCAACCGCATTCACCTCGACGTTCCGGTGGTCGACGAGGTGCTCCTGGACGGATTGGCCCCCGATGCGCTGGTGGCGGTGGAGGTGGTGGCCGAGGGCCGTGCCTACCGCGCCCTGGCCGATCCGATTGCGCTGTGCGCCGCATTGGAACTGGGCCATGAGCAGATTCACGACGTGGCCGCGTTCACCAGGGAGCTGTCCGACTCACCGGCGATCGCGGTGACACCACGCACCGAGCCGCCGGAACCGCCCGCAATGGACGACGACTACGTCGAGTTCCGCACCGATGGCAAGGTGACGCGCTACTCGCCCGCGCAGGCCCACACCCTGCTGCGGCACGAACCGCCGGGCAGCGTGGTGCGGGTACGGCTGCGGTCGATACCGACCGCCGATCACGAGATGCCCGTCGACGACGCCTTTTTCACCGACCTCACCGCGCTGGACAACGGAACCTGGCTGCGGCGCGGCATCGCCGAGGCCCGCGGCACGGTGGTGGCGCTGCTGGCCGCCGACCACGTCGAGGACGCCGCGGCCACCCTGGCCGAATTGACCGGGCGGCCGGCCCGCACCCTCGCCGGAGAACCGGAAGCGGCGGCCCGTGGTGCCCGCACCACGCCTGGCCTGCCGCCGGACTCGGTGGTGTGCGATATCGGCGGTGGCACCATCGATCTCGTCGGCACCGAGCACGCGGTGACGGCCGCAGGCGCGGGGGAGACGATCACGGTGGCGGTGGCCCGGATGCTCAACATCCCCAAGGCGCTGGCCGAGCGGGTCAAGCGCCACCCGGCGATCCGCGTCGAAGGCCCGCACGTCGCGCATGAGGAGGACGGGCGGCGCCTGTTTCTCGACGCCCCGGCCCCTGCTGACGCGATCGGCCGCCTATGTACCCGCGGCACCGCCGGGTTGGTGCCGTTCTCCACCAAACTCGCCGCCGAGGAATGGCGCAGCCTCCGGCTGGCGATCAAACAGGAGACCGTGGCCGCCAACATCGCCCGCTGCCTGAGGGTTTTCGAGAAGATGCCGACCGCGCTGGTGCTCGCCGGTGGCGGGGCCCTCGACGACGAGCTGTTGCGCACCGTCGGTGAATCCCTGCGCAGCGTCAACGTGGTGGTGGGACGAGCCAACATCGACGGCGTGCACGGTCCCCGGTTCGCCGTGGCCTCGGGGTTGGTCCATCTCTGTGCGGAGTCAGCCGGCGAGCGCGGGGCGTAAGAAGTCCCCGGAGATCTGCACCGCCGGTGTCGAGCTGTCGCCGCCCACCACCAGGGTGGCGAAGGCGATGTCACCGGCGATGCCGGCGAACCAGCCGTGCGAATGGGTGTTATCGCCGAATTCCGCCGTCCCGGTCTTGCCGCCCAGATCGGCGATGTCGCGCAGCTGCGTGGCGGTGCCCTCGGTCACGGTCTTGCGCATCATGTCGCGCAGCGCCGAGGTCACGTCGGCCGGCAGCGTCACCGATTCGGCGTCGGCAGTGACCTTTTCGCCGTCCACCAGACTCGGCAGGATCGTCGAGCCGTGCGCCAAACTGGCCTCGGCCACCGCGAGACCGAACGGGCTGACCGTCACGGTGCCCTGACCGATACCGTTCTCCACTTTCTGGGCCGCGTTGTCCGCGTTGGGCACTCGGCCCGTCACCGTGGTCAGGCCCGGGATCGTGAAGTCCACGCCGATACCGAACTGCCGCGCGGTGTTGGTCAGTGCATCACCGGGAAGCTTGTCCGACAGCGCCGCCATGCTGGTGTTGCAGGAATGGGAGAAGGCCGACGCCAACGGGACGGTGCCCAAGTCGAACTCGTCGTCGTTGGGGATCGTGCGGTTCTCGATGGTCAATCGGCCCGGACAGGCCACCGGGGTTTCCGGCGTCGCCAGCCCTGCTTCCAGTGCGGCCGCGGTCGTGATGGTCTTGAACGTCGACCCCGGCGGATACAAACCCGAAAAGGCAATGGCGCCTTGTGGATCCGCGGCGGCGTTCTGTGCGGCGGCCAGGATACCGCCCGTCGATCCGGAGATCGCCACCAGTACCGCGGGGCGGGTCTCCGTGGCGACGGCCTGCTGGGCCAGCAGCTGAAGCCGCAGATCCAGCGTCGTGCGCAGCGGGTCGGTCTCTGCCGGTGGCTGCGAGGCCAGCCGTTGCGCCGCCGCACCCTTCCCGTCCACCAGGTAGACCGACCAACCTGCCCCCTTGGTGATCCGGTCATGCCACAGCTGCTGCAGACCGCCGATGGCCGGCGAGGACAGCTGCCGGTCCGCCGTCAGCAGTTCCCCTTGTTCGGCCACCGTGACCCCCGGAAGCTGGCCGAGTTGGTCACGCACCGTGGCGAGGTCGTCTTCGCGCAACTTCATCACCGTCACGCGGTCATCGGAGGACGACGTGAACTGTGCGCCGATGGATTCGGCGGTGGTGGAGGCGTCGAACGGGGCCAGCAGCGCGGCCAGCGGCGCCACGGACTCCAGGTGCGCGCGGTCCAGGGTGATCACCCCTACGGTCTGCCACGTCATCAGCGGCTGGCCGGTGCGGTCGAGCACCGGAGTCTGCAGATCACTGTCGGTGCTGTACTGGAACGTCAAGCCGTCCTGCAGCTTTCGGTGGAGGAGGGTCGGCGACCAGGTGATCAGCCAGTCGTCTCCCGTTTTGGCGGCGGTGCCGGTGGTGTCGTAGTCGAACCCGCGTCCCTCACCCCATGACCACTGGTACTTGAGGGTCGCGCCGGTCTCGTCGTCGGTATCGGCACCCACCTTCACCGCGGCCGCCTCGCCCATGCCGTCGAACATCGAGGTGATTGCCGCCTCTGCCGCTGCCGGGTCATCGGTCTGCGCGGCGGCAGCGTGAGCGTCTTTGCGCTGCAACGCGTCGGCGAACGCGGCAAAGCGGTCAGCCGGGTCCGGCGCCGACGAGCATCCCACGATGGAGAGCAACAAGCCGAGCAACAGCAGCACGATGCTGGCGGGACGGTGCCGTCGAATCATGCCCCCAGCTTTCCAGCTGGGCGTGCCCTATTTCTGATCGGCGCTCTTCTCGGCGTGTGCGCGGGTCTTGGGTGCGGTCTTGGCCTGCGCTTTGTCGGTGGCCGCTTTGCGGTGCTTGCCGACGTATCCGCGGATCCGGTCGGGTTTGTCGGTGGCGGCGGCATGTTTGGCGGTCGATCGGGTGATCTTGCCGTTCTGTTCGGAGGTCTCCGCGGTCTCCGACTTGTCGGCGCTCTCGTCGGCGTCAACTTCGGTCGCGGACGTCACGGTCGAGTCGGTCAGGCCCACCGAGCTGCGCAGCTTGGTCCGCGCCACGGTGACGGCAGGGGCCGGCGCCGCGGTGTCGGCCGGTTCGTCGACGTCCCCGGGGACGTCGGGGTCCTGCACCGTGCTGTCGTCCCGGGGAGGCTCTACCGGCGTCAAGCTCTTGAGCGGAGTTTTGGCCGGGGTCGACGCCGGTTGCCGTGACGACTCATCCGGTTGGGTCGTCTGCTGCTGCGGGGTCTCGGTCGGTGGCTGCACCGCGGGCCCACCGACGCCGTACATACCGGCCGAGGTGGTGCCGAACGGGCGTCCCATCCCAGCCGCCTCGAAGCCGTCGTCGAGCCCGACGGGGATCGCGTTGATGAAGTTGGCGAGGTCGGTGATCGGGTTGGAGATCCGGAACAGGCGGGCCGCGGCGTCGGCGCCGGGACTCAAGGTGCGGTCATACCCCTGCTCGACCACGACGCGCAGGGGTGCGTCCAGGGCCAGCAGCAGCGGCCGCGGGATGCCGATCTGCTCGAGCGGACGCAACAGCGGCAGCAGGTCGGTGCCGACGGTGTAGTAGGTCGTGTCGCCGTAGGTGCGGGTGTCGGTGTTGGGGGCGCCTGGCGCCAGGTCGGTGTCCGGATCCACCGTGGTCTCGTAATTACCGTGTAGATAGACGATTCCGAGCACCGCGTTGGCCGTGGCGAACACGTTGAGCGGATACAGCGGGAAATCGGCCCAGCCGTCGTACTGCTGGGCGACGTCATAGGTGGTCGGCGGGTCACCTTCCTCCCAACCCGGACTGGTGGTCGGTGCCGGCCCGGAGAGCGGGATGTCCAGGACCGGAATCGTGAAGCCGCGGAAGCGGGACAGGATGCCGCCGTTCGGCCGAGTCGGGTTGGACACCATGACATAGACGATGTTGCCGTTGGTGGTGTTCGCCTTGTACTGGCTCAGGATCACCGCGCTCTGCGAATATCCGACGAGCACCAGTGGTTCGTCCGGGTCTTCGGCGGCGACGCGTTGGCCGAGCCGTTGGAGGCCTTGCCCGACGGACGCCCCATAGGTCAGATCGTTCAACCCACCTTGCGAGATGGGCCAGAAGCCGCCGTTGTACTCGACCTGATCGCCGGTCATCCAGTCATCGCCGTTGTCGACGGCGAGATCGCCCGCCGAACCGGTGGTCTGGGTGATGACGCCATTGGCGAAATCCACGAACGACACGTCGTTGTCCGTGTAGCTGCCGATCTTCGTGCCCCGCATGTACAGCGACTGGGCGAGCAGTTCCGTCGGAGCCGGCACGATCGGCAGGGGTATCGGCCCGGCGCCGGACCAAGCGATGGTGGCCGCTCCGATCGGTGCCGCGATGGCCATGCCCAGCGAACTCATCTTCCAACGCATCCGCGACGTCTCCTAATAAGCTGCCCGGACACCGATCCGCGTCGGCTTCGGTGTCGTCTCCCCAGTCCGCACAGCATTTTGCACCAAGAATCTGCGCGGTGTAGCAGAACTGTAATGGTTTGCCTGCTAGGGGATATCGCCCGGTCCGGGTCGGGTCGGGGCAAGCGATCGCGGACTGATTTGCCTTCCGCGCCGGCCGGGCGGAGAACGTGTGGGCCCGGCATTGGCCGGGCCCACACACAGATTTGCGGATTTGCTAGGGGCACGTCACTTCGAGCTCGAAAGGCTTGGTCACGGGGTTCATCCCGTCGACTCCGGTCGCGTTGCCCTTGATCGTGTACTTCTTGCCGTCCTTGACCACGTCGGCGCTGCCGCCGGGCACGCCGGGGGTGTAGCCGAGGCTGACGCCGTCGATGTTGCCCAGTGCCAGCGCGGTGACAGACGGCTGGTCGCCCTCGCTGAGGGTGGCGCTGACGCCGGACATCCCCTGGCCGACGTTGAGGCTGACGTTGCCCGCGACGGTGGCGCACATGACGCTGCCCTCGAGCTGGTGGTCCTTGCCGTCGATGGTGACCCGGGCCGTGCCAGAGCCGGTGGTGGCGGTGGTGTCGCCGGATTCGATCGACGTCGTTGCCGATGGCGACGCGCTGACCGTCGTCTCACCGGAGGTCTCTTTCTTGTCGCTCGACGAACAGCCGGACAGGCCTGCGACGACGATCGCGGCGCCGCTGACGGCGACCAGGAACTCACGCTTCACCACTGCTCTCCTCACGGTTGCGCAGCCCGTCTCCGATGGCGGACTGTCAGCCAGAAGTATGGGGTTTGCGCAGGTCGTGGGCGTGAGTTTGGATGAATTGGCGTGCTGGGACGGGCGGTGTCAGCGGCAGCGGCGAGCGCACCGGATGCTGTGAATTCCCTGACAGGTCAAGGTGTTCCGATCTTGAATCAGCGCCGTGGCTGCCGGCCCGATGCGGTGACCGGAGTCATTGCATGTGCAATGACTCCGGTCGGTCACCCCGCTAGGGACAGGTGACGGCGATGTCGAACGGCATGTCCACCGGTGTGCCCGGGTCGTTGGGGTCGATCCCCATGCCGGTGCCGGTGATGGTGTAGCCCTTGCCGTCGCGCGCGGCGACCACGGGTGCGCTCGACAGTCCGGCGAGATACGTCAGTGAGGCGCCTTCACCGTTGACGTCACCGATGTTCACCGACTGCACCACGGGGGCCTCGCCCTCGGTCAGCACGACGGAGGTGGGCATCTTGCCTTCGATGCCGATGGTGGTCAATCCGTCCTTGGTTTCGCAGCTGACGCTGGTCACCGGACCGGCGTCGTTGGGACCGAAGGTCACCCGGCCTTCACCGGTCTTCTCCGACGAGCTCGAGTCCTGCGACGAGCATCCGGCGATAGCGGCCAGAAACAGTGCACATCCGGTGGCGGCGACGATCCCGCGGCTCATGACCAAATTCACGTCCGCAGTATGGTGCGTCCGCCCCCATGACGGAAATCGGACGCGCATCCGGTTGAATACCGGGTGTGGACCAGCCGTATTTCACCGTGGAGGCCGAGTTGGACGGCCGCTTCGGCCGGGTCGGCACCATCCACACTCCGCACGGCGATATCCACACGCCCGCCTTCATCCCGGTCGGCACCGCGGCCACCGTCAAATCGGTGCTGCCCGAGACCATGAAACAGATTGGCGCCCAGGCGATTCTGGCCAACGCCTATCACCTCTACCTGCAGCCCGGCCCCGACATCGTGGCCGAGGCCGGTGGCCTGGGGGCGTTCATGAACTGGCCGGGCCCGACGTTCACCGACAGCGGTGGTTTCCAGGTGCTCTCGCTGGGTGTCGGCTTCAAGAAGGTGCTGGCCATGGACACCAGCCGGGTTCAGGCCGACGACATCATCGCCGAGGGCAAGGAACGGCTGGCCGTGGTCGACGACGACGGTGTCACGTTCCGCTCGCATCTGGACGGTTCGAAACACCGGTTCACCCCGGAGGTCTCGATCGGCATCCAAAACCAGCTCGGTGCCGACATCATCTTCGCGTTCGACGAGCTCACCACGTTGGTCAACACCCGCGGTTACCAGGAACGTTCGGTGCAGCGCACCCACGAGTGGGCGGTGCGGTGCGTGGCCGAGCATCATCGCCTGCAGGCGCTGGCACCGGAACGGCCACGCCAGGCGCTGTTCGGGGTGGTGCAGGGCGCCCAGTACGAGGACCTGCGTCGGCAGGCCGCGCGCGGCCTGGCCACGATCGGCGGGCAGACCGGCCCGGCCGAGGGGTTGAGCTTCGACGGCTACGGGATCGGCGGCGCGCTGGAGAAGCAGAACCTGGCCACGATCGTCGGGTGGGTCAGCAGTGAGCTGCCCGCCGACAAACCCCGGCACTTGCTGGGCATCAGCGAGCCCGACGATCTGTTCGACGCGATCGCCGCGGGCGCAGACACCTTCGACTGTGTGTCGCCCTCACGTGTTGCCCGAAACGCCGCGGTGTACTCGGCGACCGGGCGGTTCAACATCACCGGTGCGAAGTACAAGCGGGATTTCACCCCGATCGACGCCGAATGTGATTGCTACACCTGCGCCAACTACTCGCGCGCCTACATCCGGCACCTGTTCAAGGCCAAGGAGATGCTGTCGGCCACGCTGTGCACGATCCACAACGAGCGGTTCGTGATCCGCCTGGTCGATCAGATCCGCGCGGCGATCGTCGCCGGTGAGTTCGACGAGCTGCGTGCTGAAGTGCTGGGCCGCTACTACGGCGCCTCGGTGAGCTGAGCGCGGTATTGACCGCACCGCCGGCCGCGACTTAACTTACAAATCGTAAGTTGAACGCGGGGGAGGCGGCCATGGGCGAAACCGACCGGTATGTGGTGATCGGCGGCGGTCTCGCCGGCCTGGCTGCCGCGGTCTGGCTCAGTGAGGCGGGCAAGAACGTCACGCTGCTGGAGCGACGCGGTCAACTCGGCGGGCGCACCCACGCGATGCGGGCCGACGCGGTCGACGACATCCCCGACAACGGGCAGCACGTGATCGCCAGCGGGTATCAACACCTGTACCGGTATCTGACCAGTGTGGGCACCCGGCAGTACCTCGAATTTCCCAAGAGCTCGACGCTGCGCTGGCCCGACGGGCGCAAGGTCACCATGCAGACCACGGGTCTCGGAGCGATCCGCACCTTGTTCGGGGTCCATCCCGACGCCGGCTGGGCCGATCGCTTTCGGGCGGCGCGGGCGACGGTTCTGCTGGGCTGGCAGGCGCTGAGGCCGCCGGCAGACCTGGCCGACATCTCCACCGAGCAGTGGTTCGAGCGGGTCGGCATGCCGGCCCCGGCCCGAGAAGCGTTGTGGGACTGGCTGGCCCTGGGCATCGCCGCCGAGCCGGTGTCCCGGGAATCGGCGAAGGTGTTCGCCAACGTGATGGCCACCGGCATCCGGTTGGGCATCAAACACCGCACCCCGGTCACCATCGGTTATCCCACCGTCGATCTCGACACGCTGTATGTCACCGGTGCGCTGAAGGTGTTCGCCGAACGGGGTGTCGAGGTCCGCTACCGCGCGGTGGCCCGCAGGATCCGCATCGAGGACGGCGCCGTCACCGGTGTGCTGCTGGCCGACGGCACCGAGGTCCCAGCCGACGCTGTGGTGTGCGCGGTACCCAACTCGAACATCGGTGGGCTGCTCGACGATCTGCCCGAGCACCCCGAAATCTATGCCGCCGCCGACAAGTTGGGCTACACGCCGATCGTCAGCACCAACCTCTATCTCGACCGCCCGTTGGGTACCGAGTCGGCGTTCGAGGGGTTGATCGGCGGCACCGGCGTCATCGACGAGGTGTTCGACCGGCAGATCATGCACGGTCGCAACACCGACCAGGCGTGGTTGTACTGCCTGACGACCAGCGGGGCGTACGAGCAGATCCACAAGAGCAACGACGAGATCGTCGACGAGCAGATGGCCCTGCTGCGTCGGTACTATCCCGCCGCCCGCGAGGCGAAAGTGCTTCAGGCGCAAGTGGTCAAGATGCCCAAGGCGACGTTCTCGCAGGTGGTCGGCACCGACGCGCTGCGTCCGTCGCAACGCACCTCGGTGCCGTCGCTGGTACTGGCCGGAGACTGGACGGCCACCGACTGGTCGGCCACGATGGAAAGCGCCGTGCAGAGCGCCGCCAAGGCCGTCGACCTGCTGCTGGAACTCCGGCGATGACCCGGCGCCGGCTCAGCGCAGCGGACCGTCGGGCGCAACTGCTCGACGTCGCCCGCGACATCGTCGCCGACGACGGCTACCCGGCGTTGACCATCGAGCGGGTGGCGAACCAGGCCGGTGTGACGAGAACCGTGGTCTACCAACAGTTCACCGATCTGTCCGGCCTGATGACCGCGCTGCTCGACCGGGAATCGGCCATCGCGTTCGCGGGAATGAGCACGGTCGACCACCCCGATCTCGGGGCAGATGATCTCGGCCGCGGTGTTCTGGACTACCTGCATGCCGCGCCGACGAGTTGGCGCATCATCTTGCGTCCGCCTGACGGTGCACCACCGCAGGTGCGCGAGCGCATCGAGTTGGGCCGCAGTTACGCCAGGAAGATCAGCGCCCGCCGGTTGTCCCGGGCCGCCGGGGCCGACATCGACCCCGACGGCGCGTCCGTGCGAATCCTGTTGGCCGCCATCGAAGAACTTGCGCGGATCCACCTGGACGATCCAAAAGCCCATCCCGACGAGGCGGTGCTCGGCCATTTGCGCTCCTTGGTCGCCTGGGCGGTCGACCGGACTAGAGCGGGTTGAGAATCCGCTGCAGGAACTGGCGGGTGCGTTCTTCTTTCGGATCACCGATCACCGAGGCCGGCGGCCCCTGCTCCAGGATCACCCCGCGATCGGTGAACAGCACCTGATCGGAAACCTGCCGGGCGAACTGGATTTCGTGGGTGACGATCACCAGGGTCCAGCCCTCGGCGGCGAGGTCGCGGATCACGCCGAGCACCTCACCGACCAGCTCCGGGTCCAGGGCCGAGGTCGGCTCGTCGAACAGCACGACCTTGGGTTTCAGCGCCAGGGCACGGGCGATGCCGACCCGTTGCTGCTGTCCGCCCGAGAGTTGATAGGGGTACTTGTCCTGCTGATCGGCCAGTCCCACCTGCCCGAGCAATTCGGCCGCCTCGGCCACCACCTCGTCGTGTGGACGTTTCTGCACCACCAGCGGGCCTTCGGTGACGTTCTGCAACACCGTCTTGTGCGGAAACAGGTTGTGGGACTGGAACACAAACCCGCTCTGTGCCCGGTAGCGGCGCAGCTGGTCCTTGGCCACGGGCTTGGAGAAGTCCAGTTCGGTGTCACCGACCCGGATCACGCCCGAATCGGCCACATCGAGTGCGTTGAGGGTGCGCAGCAGCGTGGTCTTGCCCGACCCCGACGGGCCGATGACCGTCGTCGCCGAACCCTGCGGTACCGTGAACGACACGCCTTTGAGCACCTGGTAGTCACCGAATGCCTTGTGCACGTCGGTGGCGACGATCCGGTCTTCGCGTTCTGTGGTCATCGCGCAACGTGCCTTTCCAGTCGGCGTTCCAGACGACTCTGGCCGAACGACAACACCAGGCAGATCACCCAGTAGTAGATCGCGGCCGTGCCGTAGAGGGCAAAGAATTCGAAGGTCGGTGCCGCGATGATCTGGGCCTGCCGCAACAGTTCGGTGACCAGGATCGTCGACGCCAGCGAGGTGTCCTTGACGAGGGAGATCAAGGTGTTCGACAGCGGTGGCACCGCCACCCGGGCGGCTTGGGGCAGGATGATGCGCCGCAGCGTGCCGGTGTAGTTCAGGCCGATCGTCTCGGCGGCTTCCCACTGTCCCTTCGGGATGCTCTGGATGGCAGAGCGGATGATCTCGGCCGCATAGCCGCCGACGTTGAGGCTGAAGGCGATCACCGCGGCCGGGAACGGATCGATCTTCACCCCGAACTCGGGCAGCGCGAAGAACACGATGAACAACTGCACCAGCAGCGGGGTCCCGCGGATGAGCGAAATGTAGAACCGCGCAACGGAACTGAGCACGCGGTTGGCCGACAGCCGGGCCAGCGCCACCGCCAGCGCGATCACCAGGCCGATGACGAAGCTGACGATGGTGAGCGGGATCGTCATGGTGATCGCCGCTTTCAGCAGCGGGCCCAGGCTGTCGAGCACCAGTTGCCACGTCGAGCGCGGTTGCTTCGGGTTCTCCGCCGATGCGGGCGCACCCGTGGCGTCGGCCTTGAGGTAACGCTGCGAGATGGCGGCCAACGTGCCGTCGGCGCGTAGCTCGTCGAGGGCCTGGTTGAGTTCCGGCAGCAACCCGCTGTTCTTGCGGGCGGCGAAGCCCTGTTCGGCCTTCTCACCGACCTTGCCGGCGATCTTGACGGTCGTGTCGCCGGTTTCGGCGAGGTAGGCGTAGACGGCGATGCTGTCGTTGACCACCACGTCGACCCGGCCCTGGTTGAGCAACTTGATGGCCTGGGTGAAACCTTCGACGGCTTCTACCCGGGCGCCGGCCGCCCGTGCGATCTCCGACCAGTTGCTGGTGGCGTTCTCGGCGGCCACCTTGCCCTTCAGGTCGGCCAGGGAGGTGATCGAGTTGTCGTCGGCGCGGGTGACGATCACCCCCTCGCCGACCGAATACGGTTCGGACAGGTCGTACTTCGCCTTGCGTTCGTCGTTGATGGTCACCTCGTTGGCGACGACGTCGAACCGGTTGGCCTCCAAGGCGGCGAAGATGGAATCCCATGGTGTCTCGACGAATTCCACGCGCACACCGAGTTTGTCGGCGACCGCGCGGGCCACGTCGACGTCATAGCCGGTGAGCTGCCCGGTGGTGGCGTCGTGATAGCTGAATGGGGCGTACACGCCCTCGGTGCCCACCCTCAGCACACCGGAACTCAGCGGTCCGTCGGCCTTGTCGGCACTGTCGCCCTTCGATCCGCACGCCGCGCTCAGAAGAGTGGCGAGCAAGACGAAGGCGAGCAGAATCCTCTTCGGGAGGCTGTTCGGGGGGAATCTCACTGCGGCAACGTAGCAATATCGGCCGGTGGGGCGAAGGGTTCTGCTCACGCGGGTCGCGTGGCCGGGCTTGTACGGTAATCTTGTACCACAGTGGTACGGAAGGCCCGGATATGACGATCAGTGCCAGCGAGGCCCGGCAACGCTTGTTTCCGCTTATCGAACAGGTCAACACCGATCACGAACCGGTGCGGATCACATCGAAATCGGGTGAAGCGGTGCTGATGTCGGCTGATGACTATGACTCCTGGCAGGAAACCGTCTATCTGTTGCGCTCACCGGAAAATGCCCGTCGTCTCATGGAGGCGGTCGCTCGCGACAGGGCGGGCGCGGCCACCTCTGATCACACCACGTCGATAGACACACTCCGGGAGATGGCCGGCGGCCAGGAGTGAGAAGTATCCACTTCGATCCTGACGGGTGGGACGATTTTCTGTTCTGGCTGGCCTCGGGCCGCAAGGTCGCGCGACGGATCACCCGGCTCATCGATGAGATCCAACGCGATCCGTTCGCCGGGATCGGTAAGCCCGAACCGCTGAAAGGCGATCTGTCGGGATATTGGTCACGCCGGATCGACGACGAACATCGGCTCATCTACCGCGCCACCGATACCGAAGTGAAGATTCTCAAGGCCCGGTACCACTATTGAGCGGCCGGCCGATAGATCCAGGGATGGCGCGGCAGCCGTGCCGGGTCGAACCGGTCCAGCATCCCGTCGAGGTCCACGGGCGGCCAGCCCAGTGACGCACTGATCTGCTCCAGCGCGGTCTCGACGCCGATCTCGGCCAGGGTGACGGCGCCGTCGCGTTTGGCCAGCCGGGCGCCGTCTTCGTTGAGCACCAGCGGTACATGCGCGTAGACGGGCTCGGGATAGTCCAGGAGCCGGGCCAGATAGGCCTGGCGCGGGGACGAGCTCAACAGGTCGTCGCCACGCACCACCTGGTCGACGCCGCCGGCCGCGTCATCGACCACCACGGCCAGGTTGTAGGCGGGTACGCCGTCACCGCGGCGCACCACGAAGTCGTCGATGATTCCGGTGTACTGCCCGTGCACCAGATCGGTGACGGTGCCGACGAACGTGTCGGTGCGCAGCCGCAGCGCCGGCGGGCGGCCGGTTTCCGCGCGGCGCGCGACACGTTCGGCTTCGGTCAGGTCCCGGCAGGTGCCCGGATACGCGCCTTCGGGAGCATGCGGCGCCCGCGGGGCCTGCGCGATATCTCTTCGGCTGCAATAGCATTCGTACAACAAGCCGCGGTCGGACAATTCGCCGATCACCGCGTCGTAGTGTTCGGGATGCGCTGATTGCCATTGGACCGGCTCATCCCAGGTCATTCCGATCGCGGCCAGATCCGCCACCTGGCGGTGCCCGATCTCCGGAAACGTCCGGTCGTCGAGATCTTCGACCCGCACCAAGAACCGTCGTCCGGTCGAGCGGGCGAACAACCATGCCAGCACCGCGGTACGGAGGTTGCCGATGTGCAGGTCGGCCGACGGGCTCGGCGCGAACCGCCCGGCGCGGGTCGGGCTCACGCCCGCAATCTATCGACCGCCGCGCTCAGTCACGGTCCCAGGGGTGGTGGTGGCCTGCCCGCCGAAGAACTGGCCGCCACCTGGATCGGGCACGGCGGTCGCGCTGTGTCCTAGCCGGCGCGTCGATCGATGAGCGACTGGGAATCGAATTGCGCACCCGCTGGACGCAATTCGCGCACCACGGGACCAAATCGCTACCGGCTGGTCGTTTGGTGTTCGACTGACGGCGGACTTGATAAAGTTTCGGCAAAAATCCGACCTGGTGGTGCTGATGGTGATGACGGGCGCAGGCGTACCCCTGCGTGGCCGCGCCAGCGAATGTACGGCACTTCGGGGGCTGCTCTCGGCGGCCCGTTCGGGCAGCAGCGCGGTGCTGGTGCTGCGCGGCGAGGCGGGGGTCGGCAAGACGGCGCTGCTGGACTATGTCGTTGCGCAGGCGTCCGAATTCCGGGTCACGCAGGTGGCCGGGATCCAGTCCGACATGGAACTCGCCTTCGCCGGATTGCATCACCTGTGTGCACCGCTGCTGGGCCGCCTCGGTGAGATTCCCGAGCCGCAGCGGGATGCGCTCGAGGTGGCTTTCGGCCGCGGGGTCGGCCCGGCCCCGGACCGGTTCCTGGTCGGCCTGGCCGTATTGAGCCTGCTGGCCGCCGCCGCTGACGAGAAGCCGCTGCTGTGCGTGATCGACGATGCGCAATGGCTCGACCAGGTCTCGGTGCAGGCCCTCGGTTTCGTGGCGCGGCGGCTGCTGGCCGAGCCGGTGGTGGTGGTGTTCGCGGTACGTGACGGCCACGACGGCGCCGTGGACGCGCTGCCCGGTCTGCCGGAGTTGCGGGTACCCGGGCTGGCCGACAGCGACGCCAGGGATCTGCTGGATTCGGTGGTGCTCGGCCGGCTCGACGAGCGGGTGCGCGACCGCGTCATCGCCGAAACCCGGGGCAACCCGCTGGCGCTGCTGGAAGTGCCGCACAATGTCTCGGCCGCCGAGTTGGCCGGCGGATTCTGGAACGTCGGGACCCGCCCTTCGGTGGGGCAGGTCGAGGAGAGTTTCGTCCACCGCATCCGGGCATTGCCGGCCGACACCCGCCGGCTGGTACTGGTGGCGGCGGCCGACCCGGTCGGCGACCCGGTGCTGTTCGCCCGTTCCGCAAGTCATTTGGGCATCGATCTGGAGGCGTTGGCACCGGCCGAGGCTGCCGGCGTGATCGAGTTCGGTTCCCGCATGCGCTTTTACCACCCGCTGGTCCGGTCGGCTGCGTACCGGGCGGCGGACGCGGCGGAGCGTCGCGAGGCACACCAGGCGTTGGCGATGACGACCGATCCGGAGCTGGACCCAGACCGCCGGGCCTGGCATGCGGCCAATGCGTCCGCCGGTCCCGACGATGCGGTGGCCGCCGAACTCGAAGCCTCGGCGTGGCGCGCACAGGCGCGTGGTGGAATCGCCGCGGCCGCCTCGTTTCTGGAACGCGCCGCGGTCCTGACCGCCGACTCCGGCCTGCGGGGTGCCCGGGCGATCGCGGCCGCCGAGGCCAAGCGCGATGCGGCCGCCTCGGAGGCGGCCTACGAACTGCTGGCCCTTGCGGAACTGAACCCGCTGTCCGAACTGCAGCGGGCGCAGGTGGGCCGGCTGCGGGCGCAGATGGAGTTCACCCGCAGCCGCGGCGGCCAGCCTGGTGCACCACCGGTGCGGCACGCGGCGGCCCTGCTGCTCGACGCGGCCGGCCGGCTGGAGACGCTCGACGACGACCTGGCCCGCGAGACTTACATCGAGGCGCTGTCCGCGGCGATGTATGCCTCGCGCAGTCAGCCCGAGGCCCTTGAGGTGGCCGCAGCGGCCGCCGGTATCGCGGTCGCGAAGATCACCGCACCCACGCGGCCCATCGACTTCCTGCTCATCGGCATGGCCAACCTGGTCACCGACGGCCTGCCAGCCGCCGTCGGCCACCTGCGCACCGCGCTCGAACTCTGGTCGGAACACGCCCGTCGCCACGACGGCCGGGCGTTGCGGTGGCTGTCGCTTGCCTTCCCGGTGGTACAGGAATCCGTTGCCGGTGAAATGTGGGACGACGAGTTGATCGCTCGGCTCGCCACCGACATGGTCGCCTACGCGCGCGCCGGCGGAGCGCTGGCCCTCCTCCCGTCAGCGATCGCCTTCGAGGCCGGTGTGCACGTCCACGAAGGTGAATTCGTCACCGCAGCAAGGCTTCTGGAGGAGGCCGAATCCATCTCGGAGGCGATCGGTCACCGTCCGATGAAATACCACCGGGTCGAGTTGGCGGCGTGGCGCGGCGATCTGCGTGAGGCCGGCGATCTGATCGAGGCCGGCACGGCAGAGGGCACCGCCAAGGGCGAGGGGCGATTGCTCGGGGTCACCGGATACGCCGCCGCGGTTCTCTACAACGGCCTGGGCCGGTACGAGGAGGCGTTGGCCGCGGCGCAGAAGACCTGCGAATACCACGATCTCGGCTTCTACGGGTGGTGTCTGCTCGAGCTGACCGAGGCCGCGGCCCGCATGGGGGAGCGCGCGGTGGCCGAAGATGCGGTGCGCCGGTTGGAGGCGGGTGCCGGGTCCAGCGGAACCGACTGGGGCTCGGGCACTGTGGCTGCCGCGCGGGCCATGCTCGCCGGTGACGGGGAGGCCGACGCGCTGTTCGAAGAGGCCATCGAGCGGTTCGGCCGCAGTCGGGTCAAGGTGCAGCTGGCCCGCACCCACCTGCGGTACGGGGAATGGTTGCGCCGTCGCAAGCAGCGCACCAAGGCGCGGGAACATCTCGGCACCGCCTACGAGATGTTCACCAAGATGGGTGCCCGAGCGTTCGCCGAACGTGCCCGTCGTGAGTTGACCGCCACCGGGGAGAAGGTGCGCAAGCAACCCGTGGGCAGCGGCGACGACCTGACGGCGCAGGAGGCGCAGATCGCGCAGTTGGCCAGTGAGGGGCTGACCAATCAGGAGATCGGTGCCCAACTTTTCATCAGCACGCACACCGTCGAATGGCACCTGCGCAAGGTGTTCGTCAAGCTCGGCGTGAGCTCGCGCAGGCAGCTGCGATCAGCGTCGTGGACTGCCTGAACCACGGGGTTTCAAGGGTCCGCAGCGTCATCGCAACCGCCAGGCTCGTCACATGGCGACGATCTTGCTGCAGACCACCATCCCGGCGGACCCCGACGATTGGGATGTCAGCCGTTTCACCATGTTGGCCGCCGAGCTCCGGGCCGCCGGGCACGACGTGCTCGCGCGCAACCGGACCGAGCGCGGCGAGCAGGATCCGGTGCTCGGTCATCTCGACACACTCGGATTCGACCAGCTGTGGCTGATGGCGGTGGAGGTCGGTAACGGCCTGACCGCCGATGAGTGCGCGGCGATCGGCAGGTTCCGCGAGCTCGGCGGCGGCGTGCTCACCGCGCGTGACCACCAGGACCTCGGCAGTTGCCTGCTGGGCCTGGGTTCGCTGGGACTGGTCAACGAGTTCCACGACCCGGGCCTCGACCCGGTGTCTCGGTGCGATGACCAGGACAACCCTGACATCTCCTGGCCCAATTACCACTCGGGCGCCAATGGCGACTATCAGCCCGTGCTGGCGCCGCCGCCGGCGCACGCACTGTTGCGCACCGCCAGGACCGCCAGCGGACGGATCGAGTGGTTCCCGGCCCATCCGCACGAGGGTGCGGTCTCGGCCGCGGTGCCGTTCGCCACCGTGGTGGCACAGGGCCGCAGCACCGCGACGGGCAGGCAGTTCAACCTTGCGGTTGCCCTTGATGGGGAACGCAACGCCGACGGCACGCTGATGGGCCGGGCCGTGGCCGAGTCGACCTTCCACCACTTCGCGGACTACAACTGGGATCTGGACTGCGGGGCGCCGTCGTTCGTCACCGACCGGCCCGGATGCCAGATCAAGGCCGATCCGTCGCATCTGGCGGTGTTCAAGGATTACGTCCGGAATCTGGCGGTGTGGTTGCAGCCGTCGGCTCAGATGAGGCCCGGCACGATGTCGTCGAGCCGGAACGTCACCGGCTGCTCCAGCTGGCCATAGGTGCACGAGTGCGGGTCGCGCTCGGGCCGCCACCGGTTGAACTGCGCGGTGTGGCGGAATCGTAGATTTCTCCCCGTCGCTGCGCTCGCCCCGGGCCGCCCCTCCATGTGGTCGTAACGCACCTCCACCACCCGCTCGGGTCGCAGCGGTACGAACGACAAATCCTTGCCGGCGTTCCAGCGTGAGCCGCCGCCATATCTGCGGGCCGCATCCGGGTCGGCGGCCACCTGCGCGGCCCAGTTCCATGGATGATGCTCGAAACTCGTTACCAGCGGCTGCAATTCGGTGAACAGCTTGCGCCGGGTCGCCATCGGAAACGCCCCGATGACGCCGACGGAGGCCAGCTCACCGTCGTCGGTGTAGAGCCCGAGCAACAGCGAGCCGACGGCGTCGTCCGCGGATTTGTGGACGCGGTAGCCGGCGACCACGCAGTCGGCGGTCCGCTCGTGTTTGATCTTGAACATGACGCGTTTGTCCGGCTGGTAGGTCAGATCGAGTGGTTTGGCGATCACGCCGTCCAGACCCGCCCCTTCGAACTCGTCGAACCAGCGCTGCGCGGTCGGGAGGTCGGTGGTGGC
>NZ_LZJD01000129.1:0-16197 GCF_001666875.1 Mycobacterium sp. E802 | reverse complement strand
TGCCCGTACCGACACGTGCCGCCAGTTGACCCACCGAAGGCGCCTCGAACACCGCGCGCACGGCGAGATCGGCGTCCAGGCTGCTGTTGATCGCGTTGATCACCCGAGTTGCCGACAGCGAGTCCCCACCGAGATCGAAAAACGAATCGTCGATCCCGACCCGCTCCAACCCGAGAACCTGGGCGTAGATGCCGGCCACAATCTCCTCGACCGCGGTGGTCGGGGCACGGTAGGCCTCGGCATCGGTGTAGTCCGGCGCCGGAAGGGCACGCCTGTCGAGTTTGCCGTTGACCGTCAAGGGGAGCGCCGCCATCACCACCACCGCGGTCGGCACCATGTAGGCCGGCAGCCGCTCCGCCAACGCGGTGCGAACCTTGTCGGGATCGATTGCACCCAAATCACTTTCGGTGACATAGCCCACCAGACGCTTGTCGCCGGGCACATCCTCGCGAACGATCACCGCCGCCTGGTCGACATCGTCGAGGTCAACCAAAGCAGATTGAATCTCCCCCAACTCGATCCGGTACCCACGGATTTTCACCTGGTCATCGGCACGGCCCAGATACTGCAACTGACCGTCGGCGCCCCAGGACGCCAGATCGCCGGTGCGATACATCCGGGCGCCCGGTGCACCGTCTCCCCCGAACGGGCACGCCACGAAACGTGACGCAGTCAATCCGCCCCGGCGCCAGTAACCGCAGCCCAACCCGGCACCGACCACATACAGCTCGCCGACCACACCCATCGGCGCCGGCTGCAATGATTGATCCAAGACAAAGAAGCCGAGGTGGGCCAGCGGCACCCCGATCGGGCTGGCGGTGCTTTCAGCGTCGACTTCGACGATCTCGCGGAACGAGGCGTGCACCGTCGTCTCGGTGATGCCATACATGTTGATCATGCGCGGCGAATCCGGATGGTTGTCCAGCCATGGTCGAAGGCGTTGCGGTTCCAGCGCTTCCCCGCCGAACACCACTGTCTCCAGCTTCAATTGACTGCCAAGTTCGGGTTGCAGCGCATCGACGGACTGCAGGGCATAGAACGCAGAAGGAGTCTGGCTCAACACGGTGACCTGTTCGGCCACAAGCAAGGCATGGAAGTCCTGTGGTGAGCGGGCCACGGTCTCGGACACCACCACCAACCGGCCGCCGTACAGCAACGCGCCCCAGATCTCCCAGACCGAGTAGTCGAAGGCCAACGAATGGCTCTGGGTCCAAACGTTTTCCGTCAGATCCATGTCGCGATCAAGCGAACCCAACAACCGCACCACGTTCCGGTGGGTGATCGCCACCCCCTTGGGCACACCAGTGGTGCCGGAGGTGTATATCAGGTAGGCGATATCATCGGGGCTCGGCACCGGTAACGCGGCGCTTCGCTGGTCTGAAATGCGCGCATCGTCGAAATCGAGGACAGGCAAACCATATCGGGCCAACCTGTCGGCCAATCCCGCGGTAGTCACCCCAATCACCGGTGCGGCATCATCTAGCACGAACTCGACCCGTGCGTCAGGATGCATCGGATCGATCGGCAGGTATGCCGCCCCGGTCTTGAGCACCGCCAGGATCGACACGATCGCCTCGAGGCCGCGGGGAAACAGCAGCGCCACACGCTGTCCCGGTCCGGCGCCGCATCCGGCGAGTCGGTGCGCCAACCGGTCTGAGTCCTCATCGAGTTCTCGGTAGGTCACCGAACGACCCTCGAAACTTGCCGCCACCGCCTCCGGGGCACGGGCCACCTGCGCGGCGAACAACACCGGAATCGACTCCGACACAGGCGCCAGTTCGGTCAGCACTGCGCGATTGCCCCACCCGTCCAATCGGGTGTGCTCATCCTCATCCAGGAAATCCATCGACGACAGGCGCCGACTCAGATCAGCCGTCATGACAGCCCTTCCACTTCGGCGGTCATCGCCACGAGCACCCGGCGTAACCGTTCAATCAGCCGCTCAACACTGTTCGTGTCGAAAACATCGGTGCGAAACTCCACTGTCCCTCCAATTCCGGCAGGTTCACCGGTTGCGCTCCAGCGCTCACCCAGGGCGAATGTCAGGTCCGTTCGCGCGGTGTGGGTCGCCGCAGGTAATGGGGTGACGTGCACGTCACCCAACGCCAGTCCGGCGGCGGAGTCACCGCTGTGCTGCCACGCCAAGTTCTGCCAGGACAAGATCACCTGCACCAGCGGGTGATGGGTCAGCGATCGAGTTGGCTTGAGCCGATCGACGACCATTTCGAACGGCACATCCTGGTGCTCGAAGGCAGCCAGGCTCTGCCGTCGGACCTGTTCAAGGAGTTCGGCAAGAGTTGGATCGCCGGAGAGGTTCACCCGCAGCACGAGGGTGTTGACGAAGAACCCGATCAGATCGTCCAGTGCCGGGTCGTCACGCCCGGCGACGGTTATCCCCACCGCCACATCCGAAGTGGCGCCGAGCTTCGACAGCAGTAGCGCCAGGGCGGCCTGCACGACCATGAAACTGGTCGCGTTGTACTGGCGTGCCACCTTGGCCACGCGGTCCTGCAACTCGGCCGGCCAGTCCACCGCTACGCTCGATCCGCGGTAATCGGCCACCGCCGGATAGGGCCGGTCGGTGGGAATCTGCAGACGATCGGGCAGTCCGGCCAAGGCATCCTGCCAGTAGTTCAACTGTTCGGCGATGCGGCTATGACCGTCGCTGAGGTCACCGAGATACTCGCGTTGCCACAATGCGTAATCGGCATACTGCACCGGCAGGGGTTCCCAGGCCGGTGCGCGCCCCCCACATCGGCTCGCGTAGGCCGCACCGAGGTCGGCCACCAGTGGGGTTACCGACCACCCATCTGCGGCGATATGGTGTACCACCGCCGCCAGCACGTGTTCGCCTTCACCGACTCGGAAGACCGCTGCCCGCAAAGGTATTTCGGTGGCGAGCTGGAACGGGTGCCGGGCCACCACACCGATGGCGTCCGTCAACCGGTCAGCCGACCACCCAGAAGCGTCGACAATCTGCCAGCAGGGCCGCGCCTGATCCGGTGGTACCACTGTCTGCCGTGGCGTGCCGTCCGAGACGGTGAACAGTGTGCGCAGGCTCTCATGTCGGCCGACGACATCCGTCAGCGCTTGACCGAGCGCCCCCACGTCCAGATCGCCGCTCAGCCGCAGCGCGACGGCCATGTTGTAGACCGGCGACGGCCCCTGCAGCTGATCGAAGAACCACAACCGTTGCTGCGCATAGGACAACGGGATGAAGTCGGGGCGGGTAACCGCCCGAAGGGCAGGACGGGCTCCGTCGCACTGATGTCGCTCCAGGTACTCCGCGAGGCTTGCGGCGGTCGGCGCGTCGAACAGGTACCGCACCGGCACCTCGCGGCCCACCGCCGACTGCAGCCGTGCACTGACCCGAGTCGCGGTCAACGAATCTCCGCCCAAGGCGAAGAAGTCGTCATCGAGACCAACCTGCTCAAGACCGAGCACGTCGGCGAATGCCTGGGTGATCGTCTTTTCGATCGGTGTCTGTGGCGCCCGGAAGGCGGTAGCGGCAAACACCGGTTCGGGCAACGCTTTACGGTCGATCTTTCCCGAGGTGGTGAGCGGGAACTCCTCCAGCACCATGATCTGACTCGGCACCATGTACTCGGGGAGCCGTTCTGCCAACCACTGGCGTACCACGCTGACCTTGCTGTTGGCATCGGGATCGTTGGCGTAAGAGCTTCGCTGCCGGCTACCGGCACGCGGCACATAGAGATCTGTGAGTACCCCGGCGGCCGCCGCGTCTTCCTCTGAAATGAAGACCGCATCGACGGTGCCCGGCTGTGCGCCCCAGGTCACCGCGACCCGATATCCCGCGGCCTCGCCCAATCGGTAAAGCTGCTCGGGCGTGACCGGGTCAGCCGGGGCGGACACCTCGGTCACCGGGAGGCCAGCGGCCAAAGCCTGTTCAGCCATCACGTCGGCAATCACGCCGTCCCGCGGAATCGCGATGACCCGCACCATGTTCGGGCGTTGCGACGTCAACTCGACATGCAGCCCACTCAACCCCGCGCAGTCGCTCCACACCCACGCTGGGGCGGTCGCCGGCGAGCACATCTGCACCGGCGCCTTGTGGATGACGACGTCGTAGCGGTAGTGGGTCAGCTCATTGGCGGATTCACCGCGTTTGACCTGGATGTCCAACCCGGCCACGACCGAGTTCTCTGCCGCCCAGGTGGTGAAGAACTCTGGCGCCAAGAGCAATTCCGGATCACCGAGCAGTGCTCGCTGGACCCGCTGGCGGATATCGTCAGGGTCTTCGCTCGCGTTCCGGGCCAGTGCCACCCCGGTCTGGAAAGCACCTTGCAGACTGTGGTTGCGTACATCGCCGAGGAACAGCCGGCCGCCGGGTGCCAAGAGTTCGACAGCTTTGCCGATGACCTCGGACAGATATGCAGCATTGGGGAAGTACTGAATGACCGAGTTGAGGACGATGGTATCGAAGTGATTCGCGCGCAGACCATCGGTCACGTGGGCCGGCTGGGCCAGTAATTGCACGTGGTTCCGCCACGGAACCTGCATTCGCTCAAGCGAATCCGCCAAGGATTCCATTGCCACGGCCGACATGTCGGTGCCTACATACTGTTCACAGTGCGGCGCCACCTGCGACAGGATCAGACCTGAGCCCGCGCCGATCTCCAGCACGCGCCGCGGCCGCAATGCCAGAATTCGATCCACGGTGGCCGAACGCCACTCCCGCATCTGCGCGAGCGGGATCGCCGCGCCGGTGTAGCTGCTGTTCCATCCTCGGAAATCGCTGCCGAACTCCGGGGTCTCGGCCTGCGCGTCGTACAGTTCGTCGTACATCTGCTGCCACTGATCGACGACTTCGGCATCGTGATCGGCCGTGCTGGACTGTTCCAGGGCGACATAGGCGACCAGATGATCAGCGGAGTCTCGGTGACACACCGCCGCAGCGGCCCGGCTTACCTGCGGACAGGCCAGCAGAGTGTTCTCGATCTCCCCCAACTCCAGCCGCTGCCCACGCAATTTGACCTGCGCATCAGCCCGGCCGAGGTACTGCAGCTCCCCGCCCGGGGCCCACCGCACCAGGTCTCCTGTCCGGTACATCCGGTTGCCCGGATTGCCGAAGGGGTTGGCAACGAACCGATCCGCAGTGAGCTCCGATCGTCCGGCGTAACCCCGAGCCAACGGCATCCCGGCCAGGTACAGCTCGCCCACCACGCCGACCGGCACCGGCTGCAGCCGAGAATCGAGCACCAGCGCACACACCCCGGGGATCGGGGCACCGATGCCGACCGGTTGTCCCGCCGTCAACGGCGCCGTACAGGTCGACCAGATGGTGGCTTCGGTGGGGCCATAGGCGTTGTACATGGACCGCCCCGGCGCCCAGGCGGCCACCAACTCCGGCGGGCAGGCCTCCCCGGCTGTGAGTAGGGTGTCCAGTCGCTCGGCCAACTGAGCGCGATCCAGGGTCGCCAGCACGGTCGGCGTGATCACTCCCGCATCGACCCGTTGGTCGTGCACGAGCGCCGTCAATGCCTCCCCGGCGTAGGAGTCCGGCGCTGCGATGACCGAAGCCGCTTGGCAGCCGACCGCCCAGATCATCTCGAAGACCGAGGCGTCGAAAGTCGGTGCAGCCACCATCAGCACCCGGGAAGGCCAGCCGGCATCGAACAGATTGCGTTGCGCGGCAGCCACACCCACCAATCCGGCGTGGCTGACTGCCACACCTTTGGGGGTACCGGTGGAACCTGACGTGAAGATGACATACGCAGCGTCGTCAGTGCTCAACGGTGCCGACCGGTCAGCGTCGGTGACCGGATCGGCCGACCAGTTCGATACGTCCAACTGATCGACGCATAGCACCGAACGGTCGCCGGCGCCGGCTACGGTGTCAGAGCCGTAGGTCAGCACGCAGGCCGCTTCGACGGTGTCCAAGACGGTCGCGACCCGGTCGGCCGGATGGGCACGGTCCACGGGCACGTACACACCACCGGCCTTGAGCACCGCCCACCAGGCCACCACCAACTCGGCAGACCGACCGATCGCCACCCCCACCGCGCGCTCGGGCCCGACTCCGGTTCCGATCAGCAACCGGGCCAACCGATTGGACCACTCGTCCAGTTCGCGATACGACAGCTGCCGTGACCCATCGATGACGGCCACCGCGTCGGGCGCGGCGGCCACCGCATCTTTGAGCAACTGATCGGCCGGCGCCACCGGCGCATCGACTCCAGAGCCAGACCAGCTGTGCAGCACCAGTTCTCGTTCATCCTGTCCGAGCAGGCCGACCTCGCCCACCACGACCGATGGATCGGCCACCACCGCCGTGACCACCCGGTCGAACCAGCCCACCAGCCGCTCGATGCTGGACCGCTCGAACAGATCCGTGGCATAGGTCAGCACTCCGGCAGCCATCGGCCCGCCGTCGCCAGGCACTTCGCGAATGTCGAAATCCAGATCGAACTTGGCGGTCCGGGTGAGCACTGAGACCGGCTCGATGTCTGCGCCGTCGAGGGACACCTCCGGTAACACGTTGTTCTGGAACACCAACGCCACCTGGAACAACGGATGATGTGACGTCGAACGCGCTGGATTGAGCTGCTCCACCAACAGCTCGAACGGCACATCTTGATTGGCGTAGGCATCCAGCGCCTTCTGCTGTACCCGATCCAATACTTCGGTGAATCGCAAGCCGGGATTCACCTCTACCCGCAGCACCCAGGTGTTGACGAAGAACCCCACCAGATCGTTCAGTGCGGCATCCATTCGACCGGCGATGGCGGTACCCAACGCCACATCGTCACCGACGCCGGCCCGGTTCAGTACCACGGCGGCGAGCGCCTGCAGCATCATCGACGCTGTGGCGTGGTGTTCGGTCGCCACAGCCTTGAGCCCGGCCCACTGCTTCGCGCCGATGCGCAACTCCACGCCCTCACCGCGATAGCTCGGCACCGGCGGGCGCGGCCGATCCGTCGGCAGCGACACCACCTCCGGCAGGTCCGCCAGCTCGCGCCGCCAGTACGCCAGCTGCCCGGCGATCCGGCTGCCCTCGTCGGCCAGGTCGCCGAGATGCTCACGCTGCCACAGCGTGTAGTCGGCATACTGCACCGGCAGCGGCCTCCAATCCGGAGTCCGGCCGCCGTGGCGAGCCCCATAGGCCGCCGCCACATCGCGCACCATCGGTGCCATCGACCAACCGTCAAAAGCGATGTGGTGGAAGATGATCCCGAGTACATACCGGTCGGAATCGACCTTCCAGAGCCTGGCGCGAATCGGAGGCTCGGCGGACAGGTCGAACCGATATCCCGCCAGTGCCACCAACTCGGCGGTTACTTCATCCTCTTCCTCGACGGCCGACAGCGACACCATCGTCGGACCGCCCCGACGCCACATCCCAACCTGCGCGGGCAGCACCTGTTGTGATGGCACCCCGTCGACGTCGATGAACACCGTGCGCAGGGATTCGTGGCGGGCGATCACGTCGTCCAGCGCCGCGCCCAGTGCCTCGACGTCCAACGCACCGTTGATCCGGAACGCGATCGGCATGTTGTACGTGGCTGCGCCGTCTTCGAATCGGTTGAGGAACCAGAGTCGTTGCTGGGCATACGACAACGGGATGACGGCGGGGCGCGGTTGCGGGATCAACGGGTCCCGCCCGCCTGCGCCGGCGTCGACGCGGGGCGCCAGTCCGGCGACAGTTGGAGCATCGAACAGGGTCCGCACGGCCAGCTCGGTGTCCAAGGCGGTGTTCACCGCGGCGATCAGCCGCATCGCCGACAATGAATCGCCGCCGAGATCGAAGAATGAATCGTCGACGCCGACTCGATCCAAGCCGAGCACCTCGGCGAAGATGCCGGCCAGAACCTCTTCCCGGGGCGTGTCCGGAGCCCGGTACCGAGCCGTGTCGGTGTAATCCGGTGCCGGTAGGGCCCGCTTGTCGAGCTTGCCGTTGACCGTGAGCGGCAGGCCCTCGATCACGACCACAGCCGCAGGCACCATGTACGCGGGCAATCGCGTGCCGAGTTCGGCTCGAATCCCAGCGGGATCGACGGTCCCCGGAAGCATTTCGGTCACATAGCC
Organism: Mycobacterium sp. E802; assembly: GCF_001666875.1. Taxonomy (NCBI): domain Bacteria; kingdom Bacillati; phylum Actinomycetota; class Actinomycetes; order Mycobacteriales; family Mycobacteriaceae; genus Mycobacterium; species Mycobacterium sp. E802. Next base: position 8,151 of record NZ_LZJD01000129.1, on the reverse strand, counting down.
GACCAGACGCTTGTCACCAGGACGATCCTCTCGCGCGATCACCGCGGCCTGGTCGATTCCCTCGATACCGGCCAGAGCCGCCTCGATCTCGCCGAGTTCGATGCGATAGCCGCGGATCTTGACCTGCTCATCGGCGCGGCCGCCGTACCGCAACTGGCCATCGGCGCCCCACGACACCAGATCTCCGGTGCGATACATCCGCGCCCCAGGGCCACCGAACGGGCAGGCCACAAAACGCGAGGCGGTCAATCCGGTCCGACGCACATAACCCACCCCGACCCCACGGCCGGCCACATACAACTCTCCGACCACCCCCGGCGGCACCGGACGCAGGAACCGGTCCAACACAAACAACGCCGCGCCCGGAACGGGTAAACCGATCGGCACCACCCCACTGCCAGGCTCCAAGGGAGCACTGACCGTGGCGTACACCGTGGTCTCCGTGGGACCGTAACCGTTGATCATCACCCGACCCGGCGCCCACCGATCCACTACCTGCGCCGGACACGCCTCGGCAGCCACCATCAGCGCTGCCACCGACTCCAGCGCCACCGGCGACAGCATCCCCACCGCCGAGGGGGTCTGACTCAACACCGTGACGCCCTCGTCGACCAGCAGCGCCTGCAACTCCTGCGCCGACCGAGTGGTGTGCTCGGGAACCACCACCAGGCGGCCGCCATGCAGCAGCGCTCCCCAGATCTCCCAGACCGAATAATCGAACGCCAGTGAGGAACACGCCGCCCACACTTGCTTTGGCACCAACGCCACACCGACATCCATGCCATCGAACAGCCGCGTCACGTTCTGGTGGGTCACCGCGACGCCCTTGGGCAGCCCGGTGGTCCCCGAGGTGTAAATGATGTGGGCGATATCGTCAGCAGCCGGCACCGGCAACGCCGTCGCCGGTCCGTCCCCGAGACGGGCATCGTCAACCTCGACCACCGGTACACCCCAACGCGCCACCCGCCCGGCCAGAGCGCCGGTGCTCAGCACCGCCACCGGTGCAGCGTCGGTCAACATGAACTCGACGCGCGCATCCGGATGAGCCGGATCGATCGGCAGATAAGCCGCACCGGTTTTCAACACCGCGAGGATCGACACGATCGCCTGCGCCGAGCGTTGCAGCATCAGCGCCACACACTGCCCGGGACCAGAACCCATACCGATCAGATGGTGCGCCAACCGATTCGACGCCACATCCAGCTCGCGGTACGACCACGACCGGCCCTCGAACCGCACCGCCACCGCCTCCGGCGACTGATCCACCTGGATGGCGAACAACCCCGGAATCGACGCCTCCACTGTCGGTGCGGTCAACGCCTGCCGATGACCAAGGACATCCAGACGCGCCACCTCGGCCGCATCGAGTACATCAACCGACGACAACAACCGCGACGGATCCCCCATCATCGCCACCAGCACCCGCCGCAACCGCTCGACCAACACCTCGATGCTGGACGCATCGAACACATCGGTGCGGAACTCCACCAACCCGGTGATACCGTCGGCGGTCCCGGATTCCGTATGGCGCTCGGACAACGCGAACACCAGATCCATTCGAGCAGTGCGCGTTTCGGCCGGAAGCAGCGTGGCGCGGGCCTCACCCAGCGTCATTGCCGAGGCCGGGTCGCCGCCGAAGTTCTGCCAGGACAGCATCACCTGGACCAGCGGATGATGGGTCAGGCTGCGGGTCGGGTTGAGCCGCTCGACCAACACCTCGAATGGGACGTCCTGGTGTTCCAGGGCGGCCAGACCACGCTGGCGCACCTGGTTCAGGATGTCGGCGACAGTGGGATCACCGCCCAGATCGACCCTGAGTACCAGCGTGTTGACGAAGAAGCCCACCAGCTCGTCGAGAGCCGGATCATTGCGGCCGGCTGTCGCGATACCCACCGGAACGTCGCTGCTGCCGCTGAGTGCCGACATCAGCACCGCCAGGGCGGCCTGCACCACCATGAAGCTGGTCACGTTGTGTTCCCGAGCCACCCGGGCGATCTGCTGTTGCACATCGGCGGGCCAATCGATGGCCACACTCGAGCCCCGGTAATCCGCGACCGGGGGATACGGACGATCCGTTGGCAGCGCCAGGGTCTCGGGCAGATCAGCGAGGGCGTCCTGCCAGTAGGCCACCTGGGTCCCGATCACGCTCTCCGGGTCGGTATCCGATCCAAGCCACTCTTGCTGCCACAGCGCGTAGTCCGCATACTGCACCGACAATGGAGCCCAGTCCGGCCCTCGGCCCGCACACCGGTTGACGTAGGCCTTCTCCAGATCGGTCACGAACGGGTTGATCGACCAGCCGTCAGCAGCGATGTGGTGCACCACCGAGATCAGCACGTGCTCCCCGTCGGCAACCTGGAACAGGGTGACGCGCAGAGGAATCTCGGTGGTCAGGTCGAAGCAGTGCCGTGCCGCGGCACCGGCCGCCTCGTCGAGTCGGTCCGACGGCCACCCGGTGGCGTCCACGAATTGCCAACCCGGGTCCGCCTGTCCGGCCGGCACGATCACTTGCCGGGGGACCCCGTCGACCACCTTGAAGACGGTGCGCAGGCTCTCATGACGGCCCACCACGTCGCGCAGTGACAGGCTGAGGGCATCGGCGTTCACCGGTCCGGTGAGTCGCAACGCCACGGACATGTTGTAGATCGGAGAGGGGCCCTGCAACTGTTCGAGGAACCACAGCCGCTGTTGGGCGTACGACAGCGGGAGGACCGGCGGCCGCTGCTGTGGGATCAACCGCGCCCGGCCGCCTGAACCGGCATCGATGTGCGGCGCCAACTGCGAGACGGTGGGCGCATCGAACAACGTGCGCACCGAGAGGTCCGCATCAAGGGAGCTGTTGATCTCGGCGATCACCCGCATCGCCGACAGCGAATCGCCACCAAGGTCGAAGAACGAGTCGTCGACACCGACCCGGTTCAGACCGAGGACTTCGGCATAGATCCCGGCCACGACTTCTTCGATCACGGTGCTCGGGCCTCGATAGCCCCCGCCGGCGTACTCGGGCTCGGGCAGGGCGCGCTTGTCGAGTTTTCCGTTGACCGTCAACGGCAGTGCTTCCAGCACCACCACCGCTGAGGGCACCATGTAGGCCGGCAACCGCTCGGCCAGCGCACTGCGGGCCGACACCGGGTCCGCGCTTCCGGTGACGTAACCGACAAGCCGCTTGTCTCCGGATCGGTCCTCGCGCGCGACCACCACGGCTTGCTGGACCCCTTCGAGTCCGGCGAGCAGCGATTGGACTTCGCCGAGTTCGATGCGATAGCCGCGGATCTTGACCTGTTCGTCGGCGCGGCCGGCATACCGCAACTGACCGTCACTGCCCCACGACACCAGGTCTCCGGTGCGATACATCCGAGCGCCGGGAGCCCCGTACGGGCAGGGCACAAAACGCGATCCGGTCAAGCCCGGCCGTCGCACATAGCCGACTCCGACACCTCGGCCGGCGACGTACAACTCGCCCACCACTCCGGCCGGCACCTCCCGCAGCCACGGGTCAAGGATGAACAACGCCGCACCCGGCACCGGGCGACCGATCGGCACGATGGTCGGGCCGCCTGTCGTCGCCCTCTGCAACGGAGCGCTGATCGTGGCATATACCGTGGTCTCCGTAGGACCGTAGCCATTGATCATCACGCGGCCGGGCGCCCAACGATCGACCACCTCGGGCGGGCAGGGTTCCGCGGCGACCATCAAGCCGGTCACCGACTCCAGACCGGCCAGTCGCAACATCCCTACCGCAGAAGGGGTTTGGCTCAACACGCTCACCTGGTGGTCGACCAGCAGCGCGTGCAGCTCGGCAGGTGACCGCGTCACCTCATCAGGCACCACTACGAGATGGCCGCCGTGGAGCAGCGCTCCCCACATCTCCCACACCGAGTAATCGAAAGCCAGGGACGCACACTGCGCCCACACCTGCTCCGGGCCCATGGCCACACCGACGTCCAGGCCGTCGAAGAGCCGCGTCACGTTCTGGTGGGTAACCGCCACTCCCTTGGGAACTCCCGTCGTCCCCGAGGTGTAGATGATATGGGCGATATCGTCAGCAGCGGGCATCGGCAACGGGTCGGCGGACTGCTGCCCGATCTGCGGATCAGCCAGATTGATGACGGGTACCGCAGTTTCGGCCAGACGCTCGGTCAATCCATCGGAGGTCAGCGCCACGACCGGAGCGGCGTCGTCAAGCATGAACTCGATACGGGCGTCGGGCACTGCCGGATCGATCGGCAGGTACGCCGCTCCGGATTTCAACACTCCCAGGACGGCCACGATCGCCGCGACCGACCGATTCAGTAACAGCGCCACACACTCGCCGGGGCCGGCGCCTTCAGCACCGAGCATGTGGGCCAATCGATTCGATGCCTCGTCGAGTTCCCGGTAGGACATGGACCGGCCGGCGCAACTGACCGCAACCGCATCAGGGGCCCGGGACACCTGACGGGCGAACACGGCCGGGATGGAACTCTCGTGCACCTGCTGACTCAGGACGGCACGATGCCCAAGCGTATTCAGCCGCACCCGCTCGGCGACGTCGAGCATGTCTACCGTCGACAACCGGACGGTGGGGTCGGCGGTCATCGCCGTCAACACCCGCTGCAGGCGATCCACCAGGGTTTGAACGGTGGACGCATCGAACACGTCGGTCCGGTATTCGACCAAGCCGGCGATTCCCGCCGGTTCCCCGGTGTCGGCGCTGCGCTCAGCCAGTAAAAACACCAAATCTGTTTTGGCGGTGTGCGTTTCGGCGTCCATCGGCGTCGCTTCGACGTCACCCAGCGCCAGTCCGGCCGTCGAGCCACTACTGTTCCAAGGCAGGTTCTGCCAGGTGACCATGACTTGCACGAGCGGGTGATGGGTCAGTGACCGGACCGGGTTGAGCCGCTCCACCAGCACCTCGAAGGGCACATCCTGGTGTTCGAACGCGGCCAGGCTGCGCGCTCGCACCTGTTCCAACAACTCGGAAACGGTGGGGTCGCCGGCTACGTCGACCCGCAACACCAACGTGTTGACGAAGAATCCGACGAGCTGATCGAGCGCCTGATCGCCACGCCCGGCGGTCGCGATACCGATGGCGACATCGCTGGTGGCACTCAACTCTGCCAACAGCACCGCCAATGCGGCCTGAACCACCATGAAACTGGTGGCATTGTGCTCCCGCGCCACCCGGGCGACCTGCTGCTGCACCTCCGCCGGCCACTCCACGGCCACACTGGCCCCGCGATAATCCGCAACCGCCGGATACGGCCGATCGGTCGGCAATTCGAGCCGCTCGGGCAATCCCGCCAGCGCCTGCTCCCAGTAACTGAGCTGTGCCGAGATCACACTGTCGGCATCGGAGACCGACCCAAGCCAATCATGTTGCCATAGCGTGTAATCGGAGTACTGAACCGGCAATGGCAGCCAGTCCGGAGCGTGGCCATCGTCACGGCTGGCATAGGCGACGGCCAGGTCCGTCACCAACGGGGCAATGGACCAACCGTCGGCTGCGATGTGGTGCACCACCGCCGTCAGCACGTGCTCGTCATCGGCAACGTGGAACAGCGCCGCTCGTAAGGGAATCTCGGTAGCCAGGTCGAACGTGTGGCGGGCGACCGCTCCGACTGCCTCGTCCAGTTGGTCCGTCGACCAATCGCGGGCGTCGACGATGCACCAGCCGAAATCGGCCTGCTCGGCGGGGATTACCACCTGTCCCGGCACTCCATCTACAGAGACGACGAGCGTCCGCAGACTATCCTGGCGGGACACCACATCGGCCAGCGCCTCACCAAGCGCGTCGGCATTCAGCCGCCCGTGCAACCGCAGCGCCACCGCCATGTTGTAGATCGGTGACGGGCCCTGCAACTGCTCGAGGAACCAGAGCCGCTGCTGCCCGTAGGACAACGGCACTGCCGCAGGCCTCGGCTGCGGCGTCAACGCCGGCCGGGCCGCCTCACCTTGATGCTGGTCCAGGTATTCGGCCAGCTTTCCGACCGAGGGTGAATCGAACAGGCAGCGCACCGGAACCTCACGGCCCAGTGCCGACTGCAGGCGGGCACATACCCGGATGGCGATCAACGAATCCCCGCCCAGGGCAAAGAAATCATCGTCGAGACCGGCGCGGCCGAGCCCGAGCACCTCGGTGAACACCTCGGCCACCGTCTTCTCGGTCGGCGTCTGCGGGGGCCGGAATGACGTCGCGACGAAGGTGGGTGCTGGTAGCGCCCGACGGTCGATCTTGCCGGAGGAAGTCAGCGGTAGCTCATCGAGCACCACGATCTGGCTCGGCACCATGTATTCAGGCAGCCGCTCTGACAACCACTGCCGGACCTCCCCGATCTTGGCGTTGGTCTGGGGGTCGTTGGCGTAACCGCCACGCTGACGGGCATCGATCGGCGCCAGATAGAGGTCGGTCAACGCCGGCGCAGACCCGTCCCCGGGGCCTGCCACAAATACGGCATCAAGCGTTCCGGATTGCGCGCCCCAGGTGACGGCGGTGCGGTATCCGCTCGCCTCCCCCAGCAGGTACAACTGTTCGGGCGTGACACCGGCATCGACAGCCGCCGCGGCACCGGCCTGGGCTTCGGCCAACGGTAGACCGGAGGCGAGCGCCTGTTCGATGAACACATCGGTGATCACACCGGCTCGCGGTATCGCGCTGACCCGCACGAGGCCAGGCCGTTGCGAGACCAACTCGGCGCCCAGGCCGTTCAGTCCAGCACACTCGGTCCACCACCAGGTGAGCGCACGGGCCAGCGAGCGCACCTGGGTTGGCGTCTTGTGGATGACGACGTCGTAGCGGTAGCGGGTCAGCTCGTTGTCTGATTCACCTCGTTTGACCTGAATGTCGATTCCGCCCACAGCCGGGTGATCGGAAGCCCAGGTGGTGAAGAACTCTGGGGAGAGCAGCAATTCGTGTTCCGCGAGTACCGCGCGCTGTACGCGTTGACGGAGTTCGACGGTGTCGGTGTTACCGATTCCACTGCGCGCCAAAGCGATGCCGGTTTGGAACGCACCCTGCAGGCTGTGGTTGCGCACATCCCCGAGGAACAACCGACCGCCTGGTACCAACAACTCCATGGCCTTGTCGATGACCTCGGCCAGGTACTCCGCACTGGGGAAGTACTGGATGACCGAGTTGACGATGATGGTGTCGAAGTGGCCGGGCGGCAAACCATCGGTGAGATGCGCGGGCTGAGACAGCAGATGGACCCGAGCCCCCCAAGGCTCACCGGCCACGGCGGCGGTGAGTTTGGCGACCGTCGCCGTCGAGAAGTCCGTACCCCAGTATTCCTCGCACGCCGGGGCCACCTGGGAGAGCACCAATCCCGAACCGACGCCGATCTCCAGCACCTGCCGTGGTTGTAGCGCCAGGATTCGGTCGACCGCCGCCGAACGCCATTCCCGCATCTGCTCCAGCGGAATCGGCTCGCCGGTGTAGCTGCTGTTCCACCCGCGGAAATCGCTTCCGTATTCCGGTGTGTCGAGTTCGGCATCATAAAGCTCGTCGTAGATGTGCTGCCATTGATCGACGACATCGGCCTCATGGTGGGTCGCGGCGGACTGTGCCAGGGCGATGTAACCGACCAGGTGGTCGATGCCGAGTTCGCTGTGATGGACTGCGGCCGCCGCGCGACTGACCTGCGGGCAGGCCAGCAGCGTGTTCTCGATCTCGCCGAGCTCCAACCGCTGCCCGCGCAGCTTGACCTGTGCGTCAGCGCGACCCAGGTATTCCAAAGCGCCGTGTGTGGTCCAGCGCACCAGATCACCCGTTCGATACATCCGCTCCCCTGGACCGCCAAACGGGTTGGCCACGAACCGATCCGCCGTCAGGTCGGACCGGCCCACATATCCGCGCGCCAACACCGGACCGGCCAGATACAGCTCGCCCACGACCCCCACCGGCGCCAGGTGCAGCCGCGCGTCGAGCACCAGAGCGCAGGTTCCGGGGATCGGGGCGCCGATGCGGACCGGCTGTCCGGCCGCCAGTGCGCTCCATGTGGCCCAGATGGAAACCTCGGTGGGACCATAGGCGTTGTACATGGCCCGTCCGGGCGCCCAGGCGCCGACCAACTCCGGCGGGCAGGCTTCGCCGCCCGTGACCAGGGTCTCAAGCCCACCGAGCCGCATGCGGTCCAGGGTGGCCAGGACTGTCGGGGTGATCAGGGCGGCGCT
>NZ_LZJD01000128.1:0-1056 GCF_001666875.1 Mycobacterium sp. E802 | reverse complement strand
CCAGCACCAGGATGATCGGCAGGAAGCGGCCGAACACCATGGCCATGCCCAGAGCCGTGTTGTACCACTCGGTGTTGACGCTGAGCCCGGCGAACGCGGAGCCGTTGTTGTTGGCCGCCGACGTGAACGCGTACAGCACCTCGGACAGGCCGTGCGGCCCCGTGTTGAGCATGCCCGCGCGTTGCCCCGGCATCGCCATGGCCACCGCGGTGCCGGTCAGCACGATCAGCGGGGTCACGAGGAAATACGTTGCCGCGAGCTTGATCTCGCGCGGGGTGATCTTCTTTCCGAGGTACTCCGGAGTGCGGCCCACCATCAGGCCGGCCACGAACACCGTGATGATCGCCAGCACCAGCATGCCGTACAGGCCGGAGCCGACGCCGCCGGGAGCCACTTCGCCGAGCATCATGTTCAGCATCAGCACCGCGCCCCCGAGGCTGGCGAAGCTGTCGTACGACGCATTCGCCGCGCCATCGCCGGTCGCGGTGGCGGCCTGGCCGAACGTCGCGCTACCAGGGACGCCGAACCGGACCTCGGTGCCCTCCACCGGCGCGCCCGCGGCGTGCACGACGGTGCCGTGCGGCACCGATGTCGCCGCGACCAGTGCCACCGTCGCGAGTACGTACAGCGACGCGACGACCGCCAACAGCGCCCAGCCCTGTTTGCGGTCCCCGACCATCACCCCGAACGTCCGCAGGAACGCGACCGGAATCAGCAGCATGGCAACAATTTCCACCGCATTGGTCAGCGGTGTGGGATTCTCGAAGGGGTGTGCGCTGTTGACGTTGAATGCGCCACCGCCGTCGCCCGACATCAACTTGATCGACTCCCAGGTGGCCACCGGACCGCCGAGCAACGTCTGACTGCCCCCGGCGATCGTCGAAACCTCCTGGGCGCCATGGATGTTGTTGACCACACCAAGGGTCAGCAGGATGGTCGTGACGATCACCGACAGGGGCAGCAGGATCCGCACCACAGTGCGCACCAGATCCACCCAGAAGTTGCCGATCTGCTGGTTCTGATACTGTGCCAGCCCGCGGATCAACACCACGGCGA
>NZ_LZJD01000127.1:0-5764 GCF_001666875.1 Mycobacterium sp. E802 | reverse complement strand
CTCACACCGAACTACCTGAGGCTGCACTTCCGTGCCGAGCGGCTGCTCGCCGAGCACCGGGTGCACCCCACGATGTGGGTGCGGGGCTGGTTCCCGCACGACGGGAAGGCGCACCAACGCGGCTACACCCTGGTCAACGCCGATCCGCGGGCCGGCACCGTCGACATCGATTTCGCCATGCACGACGGCATCGCCACCCGCTGGGCCGGCGGTGCCCAGCCCGGCGACGTCCTGGACGTGACGGTCCTCGGCAGCAACTTCGCCTTGCCCGAGCCGGCCCCGGCCGGATACGTCATCGTCGGGGACACCGCGTCGCTGCCGGCCATCAACTCACTGTTGGATGCGATCGGCGACGCCCCGGCCCGGGTGTTCCTGGAGGCCGGCCACGACGACGACCGTCAGCTCCCCGTCGCCGGTGATGCGGACATCACCTGGGTCGACCGTTCCGACGACGGCCTGCGGGCGGCGGTCAGCGCCTCGGCGTTCGACGCCGCCGATCACTTCGGCTGGGTGGCCTGTAACAACCGCACCACCCGGGCGGTGGCCCGGGTCTTTCGCGAGGAGTACGGCATTCCCCGCAGATCCATCAAGGCACAGGCGTATTGGGTGGCGTGACCGGCTGCTGAGCCGGTATCACCAGCGGGGCGACGAACTCGGCCAGCATCGTGCGTTCGTCGGCCTCGTCGACGCCGGGAAACACCAGCAGCGACACCATGATCCGCACCAGCCACCGGGCCCGCCGGCCCACCTCGTCGCCCGCGTCGGAGCCCAGTGAGCGCACGAATCCCTCCACCAACGCGCGAATCACCTCGGAGTGTTCGGCCATCTCGCCGCCGATGGGCGGTTGCGCGGTGGCGAACCAGGACGACAGCGCCGGGCTCTGCCGCACCGCCCGCAGCGCGGTGATCACACCTTCGATCAACCGTTCGTCCGGATCGGTGACCGCCGCCACCTGCTCGCTGACGTCGTCGTACAGTCGGCGCGCCTCCCGGTGCACGTACGCGGTGTAAAGCGCTTCGCGGTTCTCGAAATAGCGGTACAGCGTCGCGCGGGAACACCCTGCGGCTGCGGCGATCTCGTGCATGCCGACGGTGGCCGCCTGCTGTTTGGTGAACAGGACGTCCGCCGCATCGAGGATGTGGTCGGCGGCCACTTCGGACCGCCGCACCGACAGCCAGTCGCGGGCCATCAAGTACCGGCCCGGAACGGCACGGACAGCGGCCGTCGGACGTAACTACCACCGGCCCACACCACGGCGTCCACATCGACCTCGAATTCCGGATAGCGCGACAACAACTCGGTCAACGCTACCCGGGACTGCATCCGGGCCGCCGCCGCGCCCAGGCAGAAGTGTGCCCCGTGGCTGAAGGTGAGAATGTTGCGGGGCTTGCGCCGCACATCGAGTTCGGCTGCGTCGTCGCCGAATTCGCGTTCATCCCGATTTCCGGACCCGTACAGCAGCAGCGTCTTGCGGCCGGCCGGGATCGTGGTGTCGCCGATCGTGACGTCGCGGGTGGTGGTGCGGGCCAGGCCCTGCACCGGCGAGGTCAACCGCAGGAACTCGTCGACGGCCTCCGGGATGAGTCCCGGGTCGTCGACCAGGAGCCGACGCTGATCGGGCCGCTGCTGCAGCAATTGCACTGCACCACCGAGCATTCCGGTGGTGGTGTCGTTGCCGCCGGTGACCATGGTGAAGGTGAACGCCAGGATCGACAACACGCCCGCGATGTCACCATCTCCACCCACCCCGGCGGCGACCAGATGCGAGATCGTGTCGTCACCGGGTTCCCGACGACGCCGCTCGATGAGCTCGGAGAAATAGCCCATCATCGAGGCCACCGCGGCGCCGGCCGTGCCCATCGCCGCGGTGATGCCTCCAGCCGAACTGTTTGCCGCGACGATCGCCTCGGTCCAGTCATCGAACTGGTCGCGGTCGGCCTCAGGCACCCCGAGGTAGTGCGCGACGACCATCGACGGCAGCGGTTTGAACAGTTCGGTGACGATGTCCCCGCCGCCGTTCGAGCGCAACCCCTCGAGGCGCTCGACGACGAACTCCCGCACCTTCGGTTCGACGGCCTCGACCTGTCGCGGTGTGAAGCCCCGTGACACCAACTTGCGGAATTCGGTGTGCACGGGCGGGTCCTGCATGACGAACGGCGGATTGTCGGCCAGGCCGATCATCTCCAGCTCGCCGTAGGTGATGGTCAGGCCTTGTGCCGAGGAGAAGGTCTCGTGGTCACGGGCGGCCGACCAGATGTCGGCGTGCCGGGACAGCACGTAGTAGTCGTTCTCGGGTTTCTCGTCGGGCACCACGTGGTGCACCGGGTCGTGGTCGCGCAGCGCGGCGTACATCGGCCAAGGGGCGGCCCAGGTATCGGCGTCGGCGGGTTCGAACCGCGCGGGGCTGTGAGACAAAGTCACTGACATGTCTTATTCGTACGACGCAAGCCCGCATGGTGTCAATAGCGGGTTTGCCTGGGTAGGCTCGGGCGCGATGAACACCCCAGCGTGTTACCGCCATCCGGACCGCCCCACTTACGTGCACTGCACGCGTTGCCAACGTCCCATCTGCCCGGAGTGCATGCGCTCAGCAGCCGTGGGACATCAATGCGTGGAGTGCGTCAACGAGGGGGCGAGGTCCGTGCACGCCCCGCGCACCCAATTCGGCGGGGTGGCGCGGCCCGGGGCGCCCGTGCTGACCTATGCGCTGATCGCGGTCAACGTGGTGATGTTCGTGTTGCAGATGGCGGCCGGAACGCTGGAACAGCAGTTCACCCTGTGGCCGCCCGGAATCGCCGCGCACGACGAGTACTACCGCCTGGTGACCTCGATGTTCCTGCACTACGGCGCGATGCACCTGCTGTTCAACATGTGGGCGCTCTACGTCGTGGGCCCGCCGCTGGAGCAGTGGTTGGGGCGGTTGCGGTTCGGCACGCTGTATGCGCTGAGCGGTCTCGGCGGCTCGGTGCTGGTGTATCTGCTGTCCCCGCTGAACACCGCGACCGCTGGGGCTTCAGGTGCCATCTTTGGTCTGTTCGGCGCGATCTTCGTGGTGGCGCGCAAGCTCAATCTCGACGTCCGCATGATCGGTGCCGTCGTCGTCATCAACCTGGTGTTCACCTTTGCCGGACCGGCGCTGGGAACCGGGGCGATCAGCTGGCAGGGCCACGTCGGCGGCCTGATCACCGGGGCCGGAATCGCCGCGGCGTTCGTCTATGCGCCCGCGGCACGGCGAAATGCCGTACAGGCCGGAGTCTCGGTGGCCGTGCTGGTGGTCTTCGCGGCCCTGATCGCCTGGCGCACAAGCACTCTGTTGACGCTGTTCGGTGTCGGCTAGCGCAGCTAGATCGCCGCGCCGGGGTTGAGGATGTTCAGCGGATCCAGCGCCTGCTTGATCCGCTGATTGAGCGCAAGCGCGTCCGGCCCGATCTGCCCGGCCAGCCATGGCCGCTTGAGCCGGCCCACGCCGTGCTCGCCGGTGATGGTGCCGCCCAGGCTGATGGCCAGGTCCATGATCTCGCCGAAGGCGAGCTGGGCGCGGGCCGCCATGTCGGTGTCGGCCGGATCGAACACGATCAGCGGGTGCGTGTTGCCGTCACCGGCGTGGGCGATCACCGAGATCATGACGTCGCGCTGGGCGGCGATCTCGGCCACCCCGCTGACCAGTTCGGCCAGTGCCGGCAGCGGCACCCCGACGTCTTCCAGCAGCAGGGATCCCTTGGCCTCGACGGCCGGGATGGCGAAGCGGCGGGCGGCCACAAACGCCTCGCCCTCGTCCGGGTCGGAGGTCGAGAACACCTCGGTGGCACCGTATTCGGTGAAGACCTCGGCCATGAAGGCGGTGTCGTCGGCGCCGGCGGCGCCACGGTCGTCGGAGGCGGCCACCATCATCGCCGCGGCGGTGCGGTCCAGACCCATCTTCAGCTTGTCCTCGACGGCGTTGATCGCCACCGAATCCATGAACTCGAGCATGGACGGCCGGATCTTGCCGGTGATCTTGACGACCGCGCTCGCGGCGGCCTCCACCGAGTCGAAGGTGGCCACCACGGTGCACGGCGCGTGCTGCGGCGGCAACAATCGCAGCGTCGCCTCGGTGACCACGCCCAGGGTGCCCTCGCTGCCGACGAACAGCTTGGTCAGGCTCAGGCCCGCAACATCTTTCAACCGCGGCCCGCCCAGGCGTACCGCGGTGCCGTCGGCCAGCACCACCTGCAGGCCCAGTACGTAATCGGTGGTCACGCCGTACTTGACGCAGCACAGCCCGCCGGCATTGGTGGCGACATTGCCGCCGATGCTGCAGATCTCGAACGACGACGGATCCGGTGGGTACCACAAGCCATGGGCCGCAACGGCTTTCTTCACTTCGGCGTTGAGCAGGCCGGGCTGTACGGTGGCGGTCCGGGTGACCGGGTCGACGGTGATGTCGCGCATCTTCTCCGTGGACAGCACGATCCCGCCGTCGAGAGCCGTCGCGCCGCCGGACAGTCCGGTGCCCGCACCACGCGGTACGACCGCCACCCGATGCTCGCTGGCCCAGCGCAGCACGGTCTGCACCTCCTCGGTGCGGGTGGGCCGGACCACGGCCAGCGGAGTGCCCGCCGCCGGATCGGCCGCCCGGTCCCACCGGTAGGAGGCCAGGATGTCGGGGTCGGTGACGACGACACCTTCGGGCAGCTTGGCGATGAGCTCTGACAGCACACCGCGATCCTACGAGCGATCCAGCGCGCGCAGCGCCGGCAGCCCGATCGCGACCAGGCCGAGCAGCAGCATCGGCAGCGACAGCGCCAGGAACGTGGCGTGCAGCCCGGCGGCGTCGGCCAGCGGCCCGGCCACCACCAGGCCCAGCGGGCCCGCCGCGTAGGCCAGCGATCCCATCACGCCGACCACCCGGCCACGCAGATGCGGGGGAGCCGTGGTCTGCATGACGTAGTTGTAGATCGGCGCGATCGGCCCGTAGACGAACCCGACGATCGCGCACAGCACCAGGATCACCGGCAACGGCGGCAGGAAGGCCACGCCCGTCATCGCCACCCCGAGGGTCAGCACCGCGGCCAGCATGGTGGCCCGTCGGCTCATGTACTTCGAGAGCACCGCGTACCCGAGTGCACCGAGCAGCCCGCCGATACTCAGCGCCATCAGTACCCACCCGAGTTCGGTGGGCTCGTCGCGGTCGGTGAAGTATTTCGGGAACAGCACGCTTTCCATCGGCATGTACAGGCCGGTGGCCACCAGGTCGACGATCGCCAGCGTGCGCAGAACCGGTGTGCGCCAGACGAACCGCAGTCCCTCGACGATGCCGGCCCACACGTTCTCGGTCAGCGCCGAACGGTCCGGAGCGCCGGCACCTTCCAGGCGCAGCACCGAGATGGCCAGGATCGAACAACAGAACGCCGCTGCGGTCACCCACATGGTGTTGATCCCGCCGAGGGTGGCGATCAGCAGGCCGCCGATGCCCGGGCCGACGATGTAGGCCAGGTTGAACACCGCCTCGTACACGCTGTTGGCGTGGTCCAATGTCCAACCGGCCCGGCTGGCGGCCTCGGGCAGCATCGTTTCCCGCGCGGTCATGCCGGCCGGGTCGAAGAACGCCCCCAGTGCGGCGAGCACGGCCAGCACCGCGACGTTCACCGCGTCCACCCCGAAGATCAGCGCCAGCACCGGCACCGCGGCGACCGAGAGGGCCGAGAGCAGATCGGAGATCATCGATACCAGCCGCCGGCCCAGGTAGTCGACGGCCGCCCCGGCGATCAGGGTGGCGACCAGC
>NZ_LZJD01000126.1:0-8366 GCF_001666875.1 Mycobacterium sp. E802 | reverse complement strand
CATGCTCGCCCTCGGCGGCCACCGCCCCTCACTGCCAGGACGGCCCGTCAAACACCCACGGAAACGTCAGTAGAGCCCCTTTTCACGTGAAAAGGTGCGGTTTTGCGTCTGGTCGCGGAAAAAACTAGACCCCGAGCCGGCTAGACGCCCAAGTCGCGGCCGATGATCTCCTTCATGATCTCGGTGGTGCCACCGAAGATCGTCTGGATGCGTCCGTCGACGTAGGCCCGCGCCACGCGGTACTCCATCATGTAGCCGTAGCCGCCGTGCAGCTGCACGCAGTTGTCGACGACCTTCTTGGCCACCTCGGTGGCCCACCACTTGGCCTTGGCGGCTTCCACGGCGGTCAGCTCACCGTCGACGACGCCCTGCAGGCAGCGGTCGATGTAGTTCTCGGTGACCTCCAGCTCGGTCTCCATCTCGGCGAGCAGGAACCGGTTGTGCTGGAAGCTGCCGATCGACTGGCCGAATGCCTTGCGGTCCTTGGCGTACTGCAGCGTCTCCTGGAAGACCGCGCGTGCGCCGTAGATGGCCGAGATCGCGATCGACAGCCGCTCCGAGGGCAGGTTGGTCATCAGGTGGTAGAACCCGCGACCCTCCTTGCCGAGCAGGTTGGCGTTGGGCACCCGCACGTTCTCGAAGTTCAGCTCGGAGGTGTCCTGTGAGTGCAGGCCCATCTTGTCGAGCTTGCGGCCGCGGGTGAAGCCCTCCATGCCCCGCTCCACCACGAACAGCGTGAAGCCCTTGTGGCCGGCCTCGGGATCGGTGCGGGCCACCACGACACACAGGTCGCAGTTGATGCCCGACGAGATGAAGGTCTTGGAGCCGTTGATGATCCAGTCGTCCCCGTCGCGCACCGCCGAGGTGCGGATGCCGGCCAGGTCGCTGCCTGCGCCCGGCTCGGTCATCGCGACGGCGATGATGGTCTCGCCACTGGCGATGCCCGGCAGCCAACGCTTCTTCTGCTCGTCGTTGGTCAGGTCCTTGAAGTAGGGGCCGACGACGTCGTTGTGCAGGCTCAGTGCGGGGCCGTGCACGCCGGCCTTGGCGATCTCCTCGTCGATGATCGCGTTGAACCGGAAGTCATCCGACCCGCCGCCGCCGAACTCCTCGGGCATGTTGAACCCGATGACGCCGTACTTGCCGGCCGCGGTGTAGGCCGACCGGTCGACGATCCGCTCGGTCTCCCACTTCTCGGAGTGCGGTACGAGCTCACGCTCGATGTACTCCTTGACGGTCTCGCGGAACGCCTCGTGCTCCGCGGTGTAGATCGTTCGCTTCATGATTTACTTTGCCTTCCAAACAGGTTCGCGCTTTTGGGCGAAGGCCAGCGGCCCTTCCTTGGCGTCCTCGGTCTGCAGCAGGGTGCTGAACTCGCGGTTGGTGCGCTTCCAGCCGTCCTTGTCTCCGACGACGACGCCGTCCTCGACGCCGTAGGCCACCCGCTTGGAGGCCTGCACGGCCAGCGGCGCGTTGCCGGTGATCCGCTCGGCCAGCTTGAGTGCCGCGTCCACGACGGTCCCGTCGGGCACCACCTGGTTGATCAGGCCCCAGCGCAGCGCGTCGGCCG
Source organism: Mycobacterium sp. E802 (assembly GCF_001666875.1). NCBI lineage: Bacteria > Bacillati > Actinomycetota > Actinomycetes > Mycobacteriales > Mycobacteriaceae > Mycobacterium > Mycobacterium sp. E802. The sequence goes on along the minus strand of NZ_LZJD01000126.1, from coordinate 6,796 downwards.
AGGTCATCGGCTCACCGGTGAACAGCAGCTCGTTGGCCACCTTGCGGGGCAGCTGCTCGGCGATGCGGAACACGCCACCGGCACCGGCGATCAGCCCCCGCTTCACTTCGGGCAGACCGAATTTCGCGCTTTCCTCGGCGACGATCAGGTCACTGGCCAACGCCAGTTCGGTGCCGCCGCCCAGGGCGGTGCCGTTGACCGCGGCGATGGTCGGCTTGTCGATAAAGTGGCTGACGTAGCCGGCGAAGCCGTATTCCGGATGCTCGGGGTGAAAGAGGTTCTCCCCCCGCGAGATCGCCTTCAGGTCGGCACCGGCGCAGAACGACTTGTCGCCCGATCCGGTGAGGACGACCGCGCGGATCTCGGGATCGTGCTGGGCCTGCTCCAGCGCGTCGCCGACGGCGATGCTGACCGAGGCGTTGATCGCGTTGCGCGCCTCGGGCCGGTTGATCGTGATCAGCAGGACGTTCCCACGCTTTTCGACGATCGCGCCGGGCTGGGTGTCGGCGTCGGTCACAGGAGCTCCAGGATGGTCGCGTTGGCCTGGCCGCCACCTTCGCACATGGTCTGCAGGCCGTACTGAATGTTGTTGTCGCGCATGTGGTACAGCAGGGTGGTCAGGATGCGGGCGCCGGAGCCGCCGAGCGGGTGACCCAGGGCGATGGCACCGCCGTTGGGGTTCAGGCGGCTCTCGTCGGCGCCGATGTCCTTGAGCCAGGCCATCGGCACCGGGGCGAAGGCCTCGTTGACCTCGAACACGCCGATGTCATCGACGTTCAGACCGGACTTCTTCAAAGCCTTCTGAGTGGCCGGGATCGGCGCGGTCAGCATGATGACCGGGTCGGCGCCGGCCAGCACCGCGGTGTGCACCTTGGCAAGCGGCTTGAGCCCCAGGTCTTTTGCCTTGTCGGCCGACATGATCAGTAGCGCGGCCGACCCGTCGGAGATCTGGCTGGAGTTACCGGCGTGGATGACGCCGTCTTCCTTGAAGGCCGGCTTGATTGCGGCCATCGACTCGACGGTGCCGCCGCGGCGGATGCCGCCGTCTTCCAAGACGACGTTTCCGTCCTGATCCTTGATCCCGACGATCTGATCCTTGAACGCGCCGGAATCCTGTGCGGCCGCGGCCTTCTCATGCGAACGTAGGGAGAACTCGTCGAGCTGGGTGCGCGACAGGACCCACTGCTCGGCGATCATCTCGGCACCGACACCCTGGTTGGGGTTCTGCCCGTTGTAGCGCTCCCGGAAGGCCTCCGGGTACGGATGCCCGCCGTTGGCCAGCGAGGAGCCCATCGGCGTGCGCGACATCGACTCGACACCACCGGCGACGACGACGTCGTAGTGACCGGCCACCACACCGGCCACGGCGAAGTGCAGCGACTGCTGGCTGGAACCACACTGGCGGTCGACGGTCACGCCGGGCACGGTCTCGGGCCAGCCGGCGGTCAGCACGGCGGTGCGGGCGATGTCGAGGGCCTGCTCACCGGCCTGCATGACGCAGCCCCAGATGACGTCGTCGACGAGGGCAGGGTCGACGCCGGCGCGCTCCACCAGGCCGTTGAGCACCTGGGCCGACAGCTCCGCCGGGTGCACACCCGACAGGGCGCCGTTGCGCTTCCCGATAGGTGACCGGACAGCCTCGACGATGACGGCTTCAGCCATGACTTCTCCTTTGAAGGGTTGTGGCGCGACCCCCTTAGAGCTCGACGGGTCGCTCGAGGTGAAAATAGACCAGTAGGTTTACTAGGTCAACCTACTGGTTGGTAGAGCTGATGTACCGTCCAAGAGAGGCCTAGATGGTTTACTGAGTTGCACAGCTGGGCCGCCCGGCCCGTAATCGACCTTGTCTACCTGGGAGTGTCTGGTGGCTAGAACCACACCACTGGCGCCGATGATCGGCCCCGACGCGATCGCACCGCAGGCGCCGGTCCGTTCCCCGAAGACGGCCGAGCTCGTCGCGGGCACCCTGCGGCGGATGGTCGTCGACGGCCAGCTCAAAGAGGGCGACTTCCTGCCCAACGAAGCCGAGCTGATGGAGCACTTCGGCGTCAGCCGCCCCACCCTCCGCGAGGCCGTGCGGGTGCTGGAATCCGAGCGTCTCGTCGAGGTGCGGCGTGGCTCGCGCACCGGCGCCCGGGTGCGGGTGCCCGGCCCCGAGATCGTCGCCCGCCCCGCCGGTCTGCTGCTCGAGCTGTCCGGCGCCGACATCGCCGACCTGTTGGTGGGCCGCGCGGCGATCGAGCCGATGGCCGCGCGGCTGTTGGCCGAGAAGGGCGACGAGGCGGCGTTCGCCGAACTGGAACGCATGCTCGACGAGCACATCCCCACCGACCACCAATCGGACCGGTTGGCCGAGACCACCGGCGACTTTCACCGCCGGGTGGTCGAACTGTCGGGCAATGCCACCCTCGGCATCATCGCCGGCATGTTGCACGAGATCACCGTGCGCCACCATGCCTTTCTGTTCAAGGAGCGCCGGCCGGTGTCGAAGGCCGACTACGACAAGCTGATGCGGTCCTACCGCAAGCTGATCCAGCTCATCCGCTCCGGTGACGGTGACGCCGCCGAGGCGCACTGGCGCAAACACCTCGACACCGCCCGCATCCTCATGCTGCAGGACATCGAGAGCGTCAAGGTGCGCGACGTCATGCGCTGAGCCTGCGCGCCTCAGGCGGTGGCGTCGTCTCGCTCCACCTGGACCGGTATTTCGTCGTCCCAGGGCTGACGGGTCACCATGTCGGCGACCTTGACGTAACCCCGCTCGAACTCGCCGGTGGCCGCGTCGACGAGCCGGTACTGCTGGGTCTGATGCTGGATCGGCTGCGCGTCGAGGATCACCACCCGCACCTCCCCCGGCTCGAAGTGACACCGCTTCTGCAACGCAGCGATCAGTTGCTCGTTGCTCATATGGCCGTCACCGAAGTTCCAGCCGATGGCCGTGGAGACGATCCGCTCACCGTCGGTCAGCACGTAGTCGTCCTCGTCGTGCCCGACCATCGCGCGGTGCGCCAGCGTGAACAGCGCCCGGCCGTGAGAGTTGAACCCGCGGAACGCATATCCCATGTACAGGTACATCTGGGCGGTCTCCGGGCTTCCGTAGTACCGCTCCATCTGCGCGGCGGGCATGCTGGCGATCGCCACGATGCCCTTCTCGATCTTCTCGGCCGCCGACGGCTTGACGCACCACAGTGAGGTGTCCCAGTTGCCCGCGTAATACCGCATCCCGGGCAGGAAGGAGATCTTGCGCGGGAACAGGTTTCCCAGCACGACGGTGGTGACCGACACGGCGAACAGCACGATCGGCCATGGGCTGTTCAGGTCCCCGAGTCCGATGCCGGCGTGCCCGACGAACAGCGCCAGCACGCTGAACATCATGAAGACGTTCCACTCCAGCGGCACGCCCATGGGGATCGAGCTCAGGATGCCGAAGTGGAAGACCAGCATGACGAAGGCGGCGATCGCGGTCGGCCAGCCGCCGTGCGAGAAGAACAGCACCAACGGCACCAAACCCTCGATCACGGTGGAGAAGTGGGCCAGGAAGCGGGACGGACGGCCCGGGCGCAAATCGTCCGGGAAGTGTTCGAAGAACTTCCGTTTGATCCAGCGGGGCCGGAAGATCGGGTTGTTGCTCATCATCGTCGAGATGACGAACGGGAAGTGCTTGGTCAGCTTCGACGACGCCGCACCGATCCAGATGGTCAGACAGATCAGCTTGGCGGCGATGACGATGTCGGCGCCGCTGAACAGGAAGCAGACCGCCAGCGCGCCGTAGACCTCGCCGCGCGCGGCCAGGAAGATCACCTTGTCCCGCAGACCGGCGATCGCCAGCAGCCCGAGGATCGCGGCGGTCTGCCACACCGGCAGCACGCCGATCTGCGTGCCAAGGTCGGGGATGGGGCCCGAGCCTTGCGAGCACAACGCCACCACCAGCATGACCAACAACGCCCCGTAGAGCGCGACGTCGAGCAGGGTACGGTCGTCGCCCTTGGTCAGCGGCACCCGGTTGGGCCAGGGTGGCAGCCGGATCGTCTTGGGCCGCAACCAGTACAGGATCGAGCCCATGGGTGGGAAGAACCGGTTGTTGAGCGGGCCGAAACCGCAGCCGAGGCCGATGACCTCGAACAGCATCGTGTAGAAGATGACCTTCTGGTAGACGATCGGCTCGGCATACCAGGAGGCGACGTTCGTGAAGCCATCGACTCCTTCGGTCGTCAGCGCGATCAACCACGCACCGAGAATGTAGAGCAGGATCTTGACGACGTAGAACAGGTGCAGCACGACCGGTGTCCCGAATCCGACCTCGGCCCAGTGGCGCGCCATCGGCCGGATCTTCTCGGCGCGGCTGCCCTTACTCCATTCCTCGAAGTCGACCTGGGGAGCGACCTGTTTGAGAAAACCCATGCCAGCCAGACTAGAACGTGTTCTATTCCGCCCTCACGCGAACAGACGCAAACCGGTACTTCTTCGCTCGAAAAAGTACCGGTTTGCGTCTGTTCGGCGAGGAAATTAGGACTTGACCGGCGGGCGGTAGAAGATCGCCAACTGGCCGATCCCTCCGACCAGGCCCAGGACCACCGCGATCGCCAGACCGCACCAGCCCTGGACGTAGTTCCACACGTCGGTGCCGGAGAACAACAGGTAGTCGAGGCTGTAACGGCCGGCGCCCAGCCCGGCGATCGCGACCGCCGCGACGGCCAGGATCAGGTTGTACTCCCAGCCTTCCTTGACGATGAAGAAACCGTTGGCCCGGTGCACGGTCCAGGCCGCGACCAGCATCAGCGCCACGAAGCCGGCCGCCGGGATCGGGGTGAGCAGGCCGAGCGCCAGGCCGAGGCCGGCCGCGATCTCGGTGGTCGCCGCGACCCGGGCGTGGAACATGCCGGGTTTCATGCCGATGCTGTCGAACCATCCCGCGGTGCCGGGGATGCGGCCGCCGCCGAAGAACTTGTTGTAGCCGTGGGCGGCCATCGTCAGCCCGAGGACGACCCGCAGAACAAGGAGCGCTGTATCAGAAGCCACGTGACAGAATCTAGGCCATCTGTCACGCCGCTGCCCAGCCCCCGTCCACACTCAGGATCGCCCCGTGGATGTTTCGGGCGTCGTCACCGGCCAGGAACACCACCGCGGCGGCCACCTCCTCGGGCGTGCTCATCCGCCGCGACGGGATGCGGGCCAGCACCGGGGCCACGTCGTCGGCCACGGCGGCGGCGCGTTCGGTCGCAATCGGTCCGGGGGCCACCGCGTTCACCCGGACCCCGCGTGGACCGTACTCGACCGCCCACGACTTCGTCAGCGAGTGCACGGCCGCCTTGGTCGACGAGTACAGCGCCGACCGGTCCCCGCCGATCAGTCCGGTGATCGACCCGATGTTGATCACCGCGCCGTCGCCACGCTCGGCCATCGCCGGCACCAGGGCACCGGTGAGCAGGAACGGTGCGATCACGTTGGCCTGATAAGACTCGAGCAGGGCGGTTTCCGAGACTTCCTCGGTGGTTTGCGGCATCCCCCAGACGGCCGCGTTGTTGACCAGGATGTCGATCTGCCCGCCGGCTGCCGCCAAGGCTTCTCGCGCCAGGCGGTGCGCCTCGTCGCCTCCGGCACCCAGGTCGGCGGCGACGAATTCGGCTTGCCCTCCGGCAGCCCGGATCTCGGCGACGACGGCATCGCCGCGTTCCTTGTTCCGGCCGCTGACGACGACGAGGGCGCCTTCGGCCACCAGGGCCTTGGCAATGGCGACGCCGAGGCCTCCGGTGGAACCCGTGACAAGTGCTGTGCGGCCGCGCAAACGCGTAGTGTTTGGACTCATGAGTCCAGGTATAAGCCGCTGAAAATGGACCTGCAAGTCCAGAAACTGACGGCCAAGGGCGCGGCCACCAGACGCCGCATCATCGAGGGTGCCGCCGCGGTGATCCGCAGCAACGGCGTGGCCGCGGCCACGCTCGACGACATCCGCGCGCACACCCAGACCTCCAAGAGCCAGCTGTTCCACTACTTCCCCGACGGCAAGGAGCAGCTTCTGCTCGCGGTCGCCGAGCGTGAGGCCCAGATGGTGCTGGAAGACCAGCAGCCCTACTTGGGTGAGCTGACCTCATGGGCCGCGTGGCAACGTTGGCGCGACGCAGTGGTCGAGCGTTATCGACGTCAGGGCCAGAGCTGCCCGTTGAGCCTGCTCATGTCGGAGATCGGGCGCACCACCCCCGGCGCCCAGGCGGTCACCAAAGCCCTGTTGCAGCAATGGCACGACGAGATCGCCGCGGGAATTCGGCACATGCAGGCACAGGACAAGGTCGCCGCCGATCTGGACGCCGACCGGGTCGCGGCCGCGCTGCTGGCCGGAATCCAGGGCGGCGTCAGTGTCCTGCTGGCCTCCGGCGACCTGAGTTATCTGGAGGCCGCCCTGGACGTCGGCATCGCCATGCTGCGCCGCGGTCAACCGCCCAGCGCCGCCTCCAGCCGCGCGAGGTAAGCGTCGATATCCCCGACTGCCGACCGGGCGGCATGCACGCTGACCGCCACCGTCTGCCCGATCCCGTGCACGCCGTGGGTCAGCCCCATCATCGGTGACAGCGAGGGGTAACCGGCCGTCACCACCACCGCAGCCTCACCGAACCGCAGATCCGCCGCGCCCCGGTTGACGCTGGACACCACGGTGTTGCCGGTGACCATAGGCGCCCGCACCGTCGGGTCGAATTGCGCGACGCCCCACCGCAACAACGGGGCCGGGGTGGCGGCGAATGCTCGGCCGGCCGCGATCATGCCCGGGTGAGCCGCGCGGCGTCGGCGCTCGGCGAAATCC
>NZ_LZJD01000125.1:0-10852 GCF_001666875.1 Mycobacterium sp. E802 | reverse complement strand
CGTACCCTGCCCACTGTTCGTCGTCGTAATCACGGCTGCGCATGATCATCTCGCGGGGCACCCGGCCGGCCGCGGCGTGCAGCACATTGGATTCGCGACCGCTGATCCCCTCACCGACCAGAACGGCGACGTGGCCGTCGCCCCGTTGCTCGCGTAACAATGTGACCGCATGCCAGAGTTTGGCGATCGGCTCTTCCGGCCACGGCAGCGCCCGGTTGGCGGCATAGAGGGGCCGGCCGTCCAACGGCGCGGTGCGTGCGGCTTTCGCGATCAGGTCGGCGGCTGTGCGGGTGGCGTCGGAGTCGGTCACGCCGGCTCGACGCAGCGCTGCGACCGCCGCGGCCGGCCGGGTGCCCCGCGAGATGATCATGCGCAGCCGTGATTACGACGACGAACAGTGGGCAGGGTACGTCGAGCAGTTGCGCTCCCGTGGCTGGCTGGACGAGCAGGGCGCTCTCACCGATGCCGGACGAGACATCAAGCAGGCCATCGAGGATCGCACCGATGCGCTGGCCCTCGAGGCGCTGGGCGCGCTGACCGACGACGAGATCACCACCTTGTTCCAGGTGCTGACGCCGATCACTCGGCAGGTGGTGGCCGCCGGGGATGTTCCGGCTGCCACTCCCATGGGCCTGAGTCGCGATGACCTCGATGACGAAAGTGCCCATCTGGGTTGAGCCGCTCAGCGCGGGGCGTACATGATCAGACCGACACCGGCGAGCGCGACGAGCGCACCGGTCACGTCCCAGCGGTCGGGCCGGAAACCGTCGACCGCCATGCCCCACAACAGCGACCCGGCGATGAACACCCCACCATAGGCCGCCAGCACACGGCCGAAGTGGGCGTCGGGCTGGAACGCCGCGACGAAGCCGTAGGCGCCCAACGCGATCACCCCGGCCCCCATCCAGAGCCAGCCGCGATGCTCGCGCACTCCCTGCCACACCAGCCACGCCCCGCCGATCTCCAGCACCGCGGCGAGCACGAACAATGCGATCGATTTGGCGACCATGTCAGGCGACACCGAGGTAGGCGGCACGAATACTGTCGTCTGCCAACAGCTTCCGCGCGTCACCGGTGCGGGTGATGTTGCCCGTCTCCAGGATGTAGGCCCGATCCGAGCGGCTCAACGCCTGTTGGGCGTTCTGCTCGACCAACAGCACCGTGGTGCCCTCGGTGTTGATCTGGGAGATGATCTGGAAGATCTGTGAGATCACCATCGGCGCCAGCCCCATCGACGGTTCGTCGAGCAGCAGCACGCGGGGCCGGGCCATCAGCGCCCGGCCGATCGCCAACATCTGCTGCTCCCCGCCGGAGAGCGTGCCGCCCACCTGCGAGCGTCGTTCGGCGAGCCTCGGGAATGTGGTGAAGACCCAGTCCAGGTGCTCGAGGTGTTCGTGGCGGGAGGGGAATTTGCGCCCGTAGCAACCCATTTCCAGGTTTTCCAGCACCGTCATGCCGGGAAACACCCCGCGGCCCTCGGGGGCCTGGATCAGCCCGTCGATGACCCGCTGATGCGCCTTGACCTTCGAGATGTCGCGGCCTTCGAACCACACCGAGCCCGAGGTGAGCGGCCGCAGACCTGAGATGGCCCGCATCATGGTGGTCTTGCCCGCTCCGTTGGAGCCCAGCAGCGTGACCAACTCACCCTCACGCACTGTGAGCGAAACCCCATGCAGCGCTTTGATCCTGCCGTAGTGCACCACCGCGTCGCGCACTTCGAGCAGCACCGGGCGGACGGACTCAGCCGAGTTGGTCATCAGGCACCCCCAGATAGGCGGCGATGACCTTCGGGTCCTCGCGGATTTCGGATGGTAAACCGTCGGCGATCTTGCGACCGAACTCGAGCACCACGATGCGGTCGGTCACCCCCATCACCAGACGCATGTCGTGTTCGATCAGCAGTACTGTGTAGCCGTCGTCGCGGATCTTGCGGATCAACTCGATCAGCGAGGACTTCTCGGCCGGATTGAAACCCGCCGCCGGCTCATCCAGGCACAGCAGTTTGGGCTCGGTGGCCAGCGCCCGGGCGATCTCCAGGCGGCGCTGGTCCCCGTAGGAGAGATTTTTGGCCTTCTCCTCACCGCGGTGGGCGATCCCGACGAAATGGAGTAAGGCAGCCGATCTCTCGATCGCCGACCGTTCCTCGCGGCGGTGCCGCGGTGAGCGGACCAGGGCACCCGGCACCGAGGTCTTGTGCCGCGCGTCGGTTCCCACCATGACGTTCTCCAGTGCGGTCATCTCACCGAAGAGCCGGATGTTCTGGAACGTACGCGCGATCCCGCGACGGGTGATCTGGTGGCGTTTGATCCGTCCCAACGGGGCGCCATCGAAGACCACCGTGCCTGAACTGGGCCGGTACACCCCGGTGATCGCGTTGAAGCACGTCGTCTTGCCCGCGCCGTTGGGCCCGATCAGCCCCAGAATCTCGCCCCGACGGATGTTGAAGCTCACCGAGTCCAGCGCCACCAGCCCCCCGAACTTGACGGTCAGATCGCGCGTTTCCAGCAGGATCTCACCCTCGGCAGCCTGAATGTCGCGATGCACTCCGGCCAGTTCCTCGACGCTTTCCGGCACGCCGGGCATGGGTTCGCTCATCGGACCGGATCCTTGTCGGTGTTGCCGCGCAACAACTGTCGGGCCGATTTACCGTAGGTCAGCAGCTGCTGGCGCACCGGGAACAATCCCTGCGGCCGGAAGATCATCAACACCACCAGCGCCAAGCCGAAGAACAGATACTTCAGGTCGCCGAGGTTGATTCCCAGGAATTCCACCCCGAGCAGCCGGTTGGGCAGATACACCACGACGAATGCCCCGAAGATGACACCGAGCTTGTTGCCCTGCCCGCCGAGCACCACCGCGCACAGGAACAACATCGAGTTGATGATGTTGAACGTCGGCGGTGCGACGTACTGGACCTGCCCGGCGTATAGCGCACCGGACAGGCCACCGATCGCGGCGCCGATCACGAAGGCCCACAGCTTGAACCGGAACGCGTTGACGCCCATCACCTCTGCGGCGTCCTCGTCTTCACGGATCGCCACCCAGGCCCGTCCGACGCGACTGCGTTCCAGGTTGCCGACCAGAAGCAGGATGGCGACCATCAGGATCAGGCCCAGCCAGAACCACCACGTGCCGTAATTGGCCTCACCGGCCGAGTTGCCGCTGGAGAACACGCCGCTGGGCAGCTTCTCGCTCTCCCCCACACGTGGATAGGCAATCTGGTTGAGCCCGCGCGAACCGTTGGTGACGTCGGACAAGTTGTCGGCGAGCAGCCGGATGATCTCGCCGAAGCCGAGGGTGACGATCGCCAGATAGTCGCCGCGCAGCCGCAGGGTGGGGGTACCCAGGATGAGTCCGGCCAGTGCGGTGACGGCCATGGCCAGCGGTACACACGACAGCCAGGCCCAATCCTGGCTGAAGAAACCGTTGGGGCCCATCTTGTTCCACGGGCTGTCGGGGCTGGTCAGCAAGGCCACGGTGTAGGCACCGACCGCGTAGAAGCCGACGTAGCCCAAGTCGAGCAGACCCGCTTGCCCCACCACGACGTTGAGGCCGATCGCGATGATGGCGACCATCGCGAACTGCGCCATGGTGCCGCCGAAGCTGATGCCGGTGGTGTCGAGGAAGTTCGGGGTGAATAGCGGCAGCAGGCCGAGCAGAGTGAAACCGACCAGCCCGACACCCCATTTGGCCCACCGCGGCAATGCCGACCACGAGTCGCGCAGCGCGTCCCCCGGTGCCAGCAGGGTCCTGCTCACCGGTCCGGCAGACGTCGAATCGTGATGCTCGTTCATACTCGCGCCTTCCCGAGGCTCTCACCGAGTATGCCGGTCGGCCGGAACAGCAGGACCAGCACGAGGAGGACGAAGGCCACCACGTCACGCCACTGGGTTCCGAACACCGCCTGCCCGTAGTTCTCCATGATGCCCAGCAGCAGGCCGCCGAGCAGGGCTCCGCGCAAGTTGCCGATGCCGCCGAGGACCGCGGCCGAAAACGCTTTGATACCGAGCAGAAAACCGCCCGAATAGATGATGCCCTGCGGCACCTTCAGGGTGTACAGCAGCGCGGCGGCACCGGCGAGCAGACCGCCGATCAGGAACGTCCGCAGGATGATGCGTTCGCGGGAGACGCCCATCAACGTGGCGGTGGTCGGGTCCTGCGCGACCGCGCGGATGCCGCGCCCGAATCTGGTCCGGTTGATCGCGATGTCGGTCAACAATGCGAGCACCAGAGCCGCACCCACGATCACCAGCGTCACGTTGGACACCGTGGCACCGAAGACCGTGAACTGGGTTTTCGGTTGTACCAGGACGATCGGTTGTTGGGCGTTACTACCGCCGTAACCCTTCATGAGCTCGGGGAGGACGAAATGCACGAATTCCTGCAGGACGAACGACATCCCGATCGCGGTGATGAGGAACGTCAACGCCCGGGCGTTGCGTTTTCGCAGCGGCCGGTAGGCGATGAGTTCCAGTCCGACGGCCGCTGATCCGGAGACCAGCATCGCGAAGAGCAACGCGATGCCCAGATAGAGCACCGTCAGCGCGACGCCCTTGTTGTAGGCGTTGCCGCTGGGGCTGAAGCCGAGGATGACATCCAGACAGAAGTATGCGCCGAACATGCCCAGCATGAAGATCTCGGAGTGGGCGAAGTTGATCAGCCGGAGCACACCGAACACCAGGGTGTAACCCACCGCCACGAGCGCGTAGATCGCGCCCCACGACAGCCCGTCGATCGTCAACTGCCAGAAGCCGTCTCGTAGACCGTCCAGGTTGAAACTGATGTTGGCGGCCAGGCAGGCGGACTGCTCGACGCACTGGTGGATCATCCGGTGGCGGCTCCTGACTGGAGTGGTTGGGGAACGAAACGCGTCCGAGTCCTGCGGCGGTCTCGGACGCGTTTCGTGCGGCGACTACTGGACTTCGTACATCCAGATCAAGGTGGTGGTCAGCTCACCTTTGTCGTTCCACTGGTACTTACGGGCCACACCCTGTCCTTCGTAGTTGCGGACGAAGTCCAGCAGCGCCGGCCGGGTGATGGCACCCGAGTCGATGCCCTTGAGCAGGATGGTGCCCAGGTCGTAGCCCTCGGTGCTGTAGGTGCCGGGAGCCTGGCCGAACTTCTTGGTGTATTCGTCGGCGAACGTCCCGGTGGCCGGGCCACACGGGCAGGACAGCAATGCGCCCTTCGAGGATTCGCCGGCCTGGTTGACGAACTGCTGATCCTTCGTGCCGTCGGCGCTGACGAACGTCGCCGTCACGCCACCGTCCTTGAGCTGCTGCACAAACGGTGCGGCCTCGGAGTAGTACCCGCTGTAGAACACCGAATCGGGGGCGGCGTTCTTGATCTGTGTGACGGCGGCCGAGAACTCCTTGTCGCCCTTCTTCACCGAGATGTTGCACGACGAATCAGCTACGGGACCAAGCGTTTCACGCACCACCTGGGCCAGCCCGAGGCCGTAGTCGGTGCTGTCGTCGACCACGCACACCTTCTTGTTGCCGAGGGTGTTCTTGAGGTAGTTGGCGACCGAGGGGCCCTGCACACCATCGTTGGCCAGGCCGCGGAAGAAGGTCCGCCACCCGTTCTCGCTCAACGTGACGTTGGTGGCCGATGCGCTGGTGGCGACCAGGCCGGCCTGGTTAAACACGTCGCCGGTGGCCTTGGTCTCCCCGGAGAACGCCGGGCCGACCACGCCGATGATGAACGGCTCGTCGACGATCTGCGGTGCCACCCCGGTGGCCTTCTGCGGATCACCCTCGGTGTCAAAGCCCTTGAGCTGGACCTGGCAGCCGGCGTTGGCGGCGTTGTGTTTGTCGATCGCCAGCTGCACACCGTTCTTGATGTTGATGCCCAGGGCGGCGTCGGGACCGTTGAGCGCGCCCATCATGGCGATCATCACCGGCGGGCAGGTGGCCTTTCCGTCCCCGGCGGGGTCGGCGGGGGTGACGCCCTCGGCGGCCTTGATCTCGGCACCGTTCTCGTCGATCTGGACTTTCTCGACGATCTTGAGATCGGTCTGGGATGCCTCACCCCCGGGAGCGGACTGGTTGCAGCCGGCGATCGCCAGGGCAATCACGCCCGCACTTCCGAGAGCACATGCTTTCCGTGCCACGCCACCGCGCACGCTTCACCTCCGCGTCAAAGTTGTCAGTGGCACCGGCGCGCGGCCGCGTGACGGTCGGACGCCGGAGCTTCGGGTAGAACATAGCCAACCACCGGCCCGAGTGCGCGATGTTAGGTCAATGCTCGTTCGGCGTGTACTGGCTGAACGCGGAATTCAGGGCTGAGCGAAACCCACAATTAACAACGGGACCCGCCGGTCAGTTCTCCTGGGCGGGGGCTTCCTCGGAGTCCTCGAGCGTTTCCAACACCACTTCGGCAACTCGTTTCATGGTGGTCCGGCGGTCCATCGCAGCCCGCTGTATCCACTTGAACGCCTCCGGCTCGGTCATCTGGTGCTTGCTCTGGAGCAACCCCTTGGCGCGCTCGACCAGTTTGCGGGTCTCCAGCCGCTCCCCCAGCGTCGCCACCTCGTCCTCCAGGGCGGCGATCTCACTGAACCGGCTCACGGCCACCTCGATGGCCGGGACGAGGTCGGTGATGCTGAACGGCTTGACCAGATAGGCCATCGCCCCGGCGTCGCGCGCCCGCTCCACCAACTCGCGCTGGCTGAACGCAGTGAGAATCACAATCGGGGCGATGCGCTTGCTGGCGATCTCGGCGGCCGCGTCGATACCGTCGCGGCGCGGCATCTTGACGTCCATGATCACCAGGTCGGGCCGTAAGGCCTCGGCGAGGTCGACGGCCTCCTGGCCGTCCCCGGCCTCCCCGACCACCTCGTAACCCTCTTCACGCAGCATTTCGGCAAGGTCGAGGCGGATGAGCGCTTCGTCCTCGGCCACGAGCACGCGGCGGGGCTTGTCAGCGTCTGCGGGTGAGCCGGTCATGGAAAACATTGTGTCGTGACAGCCTCCGTTCGGCGAGCGCGGGGGCATCCTCTATGGTGGTAGGCCGCAGTACCGATCGGGACGCCCTCGTATCCCAACTGGCAGAGGAAACGGATTCAAAACCCGTACAGTGTGAGTTCGAATCTCACCGAGGGCACCACAAACACCAGTTCATGGTCGGTTTGCGTCACCGGCCACCGCCTGCGGCGAATACCGTGGATCGTGATGAGCGACGAACCATCGACTGATGGCGCCACTACCCGTGACCGTCGACTCCCGCGCGGGGTCCGGATCGCCGACATCACCGCCTGTGTGTTGCTCTTTCTGATCCAGGCCGGTCTGGCAGTGGTCGCGTTGATGAGCTTCATGGTGTTTCCGATGAGCATCGACAACTGCGCTTACGTGGCATGTGGTGATGAGCTGGTCCAAGGCGGCATCCTCGGAGCGGCCTGGCACATGGCGGCGCTGGCCGGGCCACTCACGTAGAAGTTGTCGGAGCGCGGCCGTCAATCGCGCCCCAGTTGCCGCTATACGACGGTAATTTGAGGCGTGCGCTCTCCAACCGAGCGCCGCCGGGAGGATCGTTGAAAGCCGTTGTTAGAGTGTTGGCGTTGGGGTTCGTCGAACTCGTGGTGTTCGGCGTGGTGCTGTTCGCCCTCGCCGGCACCCTGAACTTCTGGCAAGCCTGGATTTTCCTTGTGGTGTTTGCCCTTTCGACCTGGATTCCCGCCATCTTGTTGCAACGCGCCGATCCCGCTGCGCACAGACGCCGTAAACACGCCGGTCCGGTGGCCGAAACCCGGACGGTGCAAAAGGTTCTCATCGCCGGCTGGTACGCATCGCTGGGGGCGATGGTGATCGTGAGCGGGTTGGATCATCGCTTCGACTGGTCGACGGTGCCACCGCTGATCTGCGTGGCCGGCGATGTTCTGGTGGCCGCGGGGCTGGGTGTGACGAGCCTGGTGGTCATCCAGAACAGCTACGCGGCCTCCACCGTCCAGGTTGAGTCAGGCCAAAAGCTGGTCTCCACAGGGCTGTACGGGCTGGTGCGCCATCCGATGTACACCGGCAACGTGCTGACGATTGTCGGTTTCCCCCTCGCACTCGGCTCCTATTGGGGGCTGGTGCCGGTCGTCTCCGGTCTGATCGCCCTCATCGTCCGGATTCGCGATGAGGAGAAACTGCTCGTCGCGGAGTTGGACGGATACCGCGAGTACACGGAGAAAGCGCGCTACCGCCTCGTGCCGTACATGTGGTGAGCCCCGGCCCGATGACACGACAATGTGTCATTGGGCCGGGGTGGTGGCGGTGTGCTGCGTCAGGGCGCGCACCGACGGCGCCTCGAACAGCGTCAACATCGTCAATTCGACGTCGAGGGCGGCGTTGATTGCGGCGATGGCCCGCATCGCCGACAGCGAATCGCCGCCCAGATCGAAGAACGACTCCTGGACTCCGACCCGGTCCAAGCCCAGCACCTCGGCGAAGATGCTGGCCACGATCTGCTCGATCAAGCTCGCCGGCGGGCAATAGGGGCAATCGGCGTCGTCTAGGACCGGTGCCGGGACCGCATCACGCCGTTCCAGCCGGTTGGACTGTGCCGGTTCGGTTTCGAGCACACCCAGAGACAGCAAGCGGCGCCCGGGGTGGGTTGTCATCGCCACCAGCACCTGTGTGAACCGCTCGATCAACGCATCGATGCTGTCCGCATCGAACACATCGGTGTCGTATTGCACCCGGAGTTCCAATTCGCGCCCGGGGCCGGCCTGCACCGCGATCGGATAGTGGTAGAAATCGCGGCTGCTGAAACCGGTGATGGTCAACCCCTCGGTATCCCGCGGCGTGCCGGTGTCGGTCGGATAGTTCTCGTACACGAAGACCGTGTCGAACAATCTGTCTTGACCGGTGATGCGATGAATATCGCTGAGCGCCACGTGTTGGTGCTCGAGGGTGTCGTTGTGGGCACTCTGCAGTTGATCCAACAGGTCGGCTGTCGTCGCCGCCGGTGTGATGGTCGCCCGCACGGGCACGGTGTTGATCAACAGCCCGAGCATCGACTCCGCCCCCTCCACCTCGGGTGAGCGACCCGACACCACGGTGCCGAAGGCGACATCGTGCTGACCACTCAGGGAACTCAACAACAACGCCCACGCGCCCTGCAGCACAATGTTGACCGTCGTGCGATGTGCGCGCGCCAGCTTGGTGATGGCGCGGGTGGTCTTGGCCGGTACCCGGAACGACGTGACGCTGCGGTGTCCGAGCCGCAACTTTTGCGGCGGGCCGAGGAGAATCGGGGTCTCGAAACCGGCCAGCACCTCACGCCATGCGGCGTGGGCGGCGTCGTGATCCCGTTCGGCCAGCCAGGTCATGAAACTGCGATACGACGACGCCGCCGGCAGCCGGATTCCGTGGTACCCGGCGAAGATCTCCTGCATCAGCAGCGGCATCGACCAACCGTCGAGGACGATGTGGTGATTGGTCAGCACGAACCGATGCTCGTGATCGGAGTGGCGGATGAGGGCAGCCCGGAAGGCGGGCTCGTTCTCCAGGTCGCATACCGCCGCGCGTTCGGCCGAGCAGATCAGTCGAATCTGCTCGTCGACATCGATATCAGCGCCCGCGTGGGCGTCACCGCCGTCGGCGGTCAGATCGAGATACCGCCACGGCGCGACCGGGTCGGCGGGGATCACCTGAACCGGCTGCTCGAACTGCGGGCAGAACCGCGCTGCCAGATGCGGATGCCGGTCGACGACGGCCTGCACCGCCTCGCGGAGCCGGTGCACGTCCAGCGGACCGCTCAATGCCATGTCCAGCTGCACCGCATACACGTCGTCGCCGGAACACTTCGCGATGCCGGCGTGGTAGAGAAGCCCCTGCTGCAAGGGAGTGAGCGGCAGGATGTCGGCGACGGGGAAATCCTTGTGCAGCACGTCGATCTGCTGCTGGCTCAACCTGACCGGCACGATGTCCGACGGAGTCAGCCCTCCCCCGCCCCGGCGAACATGGGCACACATGCCCGCCAGTGCGTCGAACCACAACCGGCTGACCCGGGTGACCGCAGTGCGGTCCAGGGCCGAGGTGGCCCACGTCCAGGTGGCGTTGAGGTGTGGCCCGGTGTCGGTGTCGACGGTGACCGCATTGAGTTCCACGGAATGCGCGAGAGGTATGGACATCTCTCCCGCTGCGCCGGTCGTCGACAGGTTTCCCTGGCCGAAGCGCCACACGTCCCCCGAGGCAAATGCGGCGGGTGAACCCAGCCGGCCGAGATAGTTGAACCCGATGACCGGGTCCCCTCCGGCAAGGTTTACGTCGGGGTTGAGGTAGCGCAGGAGTCCGTAGGTGAGGCCGTCGGGTTGGTTGCGTAGTTGTTCTTTGGCGTCTTTGATGATTGTGCCGAGGGCGGGGTCGCCGGCGACGACTTGGGTCCAGCGCAGTTCGCCTGGTGTGAGGGCGACGGGGTATTTGGCGGTGAACCAGCCGATCGTGCGGGACAGGTCGACGTCGCGCCCGGAGTCCCCGGCTAACTCTGCCATTTCCTCGTGGCGCCCATGGCTTTCCACGTCGATGGCGATGGCCCCACCGCCGGTCCCGAGGTACTGCGCCCACGCCAGGGCGAACGCGATCAGCAGGATCTCCTGCACCCCGGCGTGGAACGCTGCGGGCACCTCACCGAGCAACATGTGGGTGGTCTCGGCATCCAGGAACTCCGACAGATATCCGGCCGTGGCGAAGGTGTCGTCGGCCGGTTTGGGCGCCGGCAGCGCCGCCGGGATCGTGGCCACTCGCTGCCAGGCTGCTGTGTGGCCAACCACGTCGGGGTGGCGAGCGCACTGGTCGAGTAGTTCGGCCCAGCGTGTGAATGAGGTTGTGGTGGGTGGTAGTTGGATGGGTTGGTTGCCGTGGTGTTG